>NZ_VPBA01000001.1:0-144417 GCF_013418945.1 Acinetobacter sp. YH12112
TCATGAAATACGGTATTCTGATGTGACAAAACCTGAATCCTGGTCGTTAAAGTGTTTGTTTACACTCATATTTTAACTGTTAGGACTCAGGTTTTTTTATTTAAAGCAAACTATGGGACAGCAGTGGAGATGCGCCTTCCTTTTTTATAGATACGATGGTGTGCCCTGCGGGACTCGAACCCACGCCGGTCGCTTAGGAGGCAACTGCTCTATCCAGTTAAGCTAAGGGCACAAAACGCCCTTAATTTAGCTGAAAAAAAGCTGAAAAAAAAGTTATTACCGAAGTAATAACTTTTTCTTTTGTCAGTAAAAATAACTTAGCTGTTTTTTTGTTTTAGCAATTTAAACAGACCCCACATCAGCACAATCCAGACCGGAATCATATACACCGATTCGCTAAAGCCTTGGGTCCACATAATGTACAGGATGGTGGCAATAAACAGCAGCACAATCACGTTACCCACAGGTGACCACAGTGCAGGGAAAGAGGTGGTTTGACCTGAGTTTTTCATGGCCTGAATAAACTTCAGGTGAGTCAGGGTAATCATGGCCCAGTTCAGTACCAAGGCACCGACCACAATATAAATCAGATGACTTAAAGCGTCTTCTGGTACAAAGTAGTTCAACAATACACAGCCAAAAATCAGCAGGGCAGAGAACAGCACCGCAGGAATTGGCACGCCTTGCTTGTTCACTTTCAGGAATACTTTTGGCGCATTGCCTTGTTGGGCCAGACCGAACAGCATCCGGCTATTGGCATACATACCACTGTTATAAACCGACAGCGCCGCCGTTAAAATAATAAAGTTCAGCAGATGTGCCGCCCAGCCAATGCCTAACTGGCTAAAGATCATCACGAATGGGCTTTTATCCAGACCGCCCAGTTCCAGCTGATTCCATGGCACTAACGACAGTAAAATCGTCAATGAACCAACATAGAAAATCAGGATACGGAACACCACCTGATTGATGGCTTTTGGAATAGTCTTTTTCGGGTCCTGCGCTTCTGCTGCTGCCATACCAATTAGCTCGATCCCGCCAAAGGCAAACATCAGGAAGGCCAGCATGAAGAATAAGCCTTCAAAGCCGTGCGGGAAGAATCCGCCATGGCTCCAGAGGTTGCTAAATGAAGCAGTCGAGTTGGCATCTGCGGTCAACAGGAGGTACAGACCAAAAATGATCATCGATACTACTGCGGCCACTTTAATAATTGCCAGCCAGAATTCTGATTCCCCATAAAATTTTACATTGCCGAGGTTGATCAGGGTAATGACAATAAAGAAAAACAGGACCGAGGACCAGGCCGGAATATGCGGCCACCAGTAGTTAATATATTTGGCGACAGCGGTGAGTTCGGTCATGGCGACCAGAATATATAAAATCCAGTAATTCCAGCCGGCCAGGAAGCCAGGGAATTTCCCCCAATAGCGATAAGCAAAATGGCTGAAAGAACCTGCAACTGGTTCATGAACAATCATTTCGCCCAGTTGGCGCATAATTAAAAATGCAATCAAACCCCCAATCGCATAGCCTAAAATAATAGAGGGACCTGCGGATTGGATGACTTGAGCGGAACCTAAGAATAAGCCAGTACCAATCGCGCCGCCCATGGCGATGAGTTGGATATGACGGTTCTTTAAGCCACGCTGAAGTTGAGAAGACTCGTTGTTCAAAGTGTTCAGCCCGACAATGTATAATAAGTGGCTCGATTGTAATAGATAGTTGCAAATTAGCCTAGTAGATCACCAGTCGCTTCAGAACAGCTCATAAAATCGAAAAATGGTCATTTTGTTGAAACAATAATTGAATCAAGATATTAATTTTATTGGCTATATTTTTTTAGGCTTGAAAATTTCAAGTCTGCAGCCAAAGATTTGGGTAAATTTTATACTTAAGTCCAGTTCACCTGATTTTTTAAGCAAAAGACGTTATCATTTAAAGCAAGCAAAAACCTTGCTTTGGATTATGTAATACAACGAAAAATCAAAGGATTAGATAAGAATGCGCTGCGCTCCACAAATTAAAATTGCAGCCACCTATATGCGTGGCGGTACCAGTAAAGGTGTCTTTTTCAAATTGGATGACTTACCAGTCGAAGCGCAAGTGCCTGGAAAAATTCGTGATCAGCTACTGCTACGGGTCATTGGCAGCCCGGACCCTTATGGCAAGCAGATTGATGGCATGGGCGGCGCCACTTCCAGTACCAGTAAAACCGTGATTCTGGCCAAAAGCAGCCAGCCGGAGCATGATGTCGATTATCTATTTGGTCAGGTGGCAATTGATCAGCCTTTTGTGGACTGGAGCGGTAACTGTGGCAACCTGACTGCTGCGGTGGGTGCCTTTGCCATCAGTCAGGGCTTGGTGGATGCCGATAAAATTCCAGAAAACGGTCTGTGCACTGTGCGTATCTGGCAGAAAAATATTCAGAAAACCATTATCGCGCATGTGCCAATCACCGATGGCCAGGTGCAGGAAACCGGTGATTTTGAGCTGGATGGTGTGACTTTTCCGGCAGCAGAAGTACAAATTGAATTTTTAGATCCGGCCGATGATGGCGAAGAGGGCGGGGCCATGTTTCCGACTGGCAATGTGGTGGATACCTTTGTGGTACCAGATGTCGGGACTTTTCAGGCGACTTTTATTAATGCCGGTATTCCGACCATCTTTTTAAATGCCGATGAAATTGGCTATAGCGGTACCGAATTGCAGGATGACATTAATAGTAATCCGGAGGCGCTGGCGCGTTTTGAAAAAATCCGGGCCTATGGGGCTAAGCAGATGGGCTTGATTGATGATGTGGCGGAAGCGGCAAAACGTCAGCATACCCCGAAAATTGCTTTTGTCGCGCGTCCACAGAGCTATACCGCATCAAGTGGTAAAAATATTCAGGCTGAAGATGTCGATTTGCTGGTGCGTGCCTTGTCGATGGGTAAACTGCACCATGCCATGATGGGCACTGCTGCGGTGGCCATTGGGACAGCCGCTGCCGTGCCGGGGAGCTTGGTGAATCTGGCTGCTGGTGGTGGCGAGCGTGAAGCGGTGCGTTTTGGTCATCCTTCTGGGACTTTACGCGTCGGCGCGCAAGCGGTGCAGGAAAACGGTCAGTGGCAGGTGAAAAAAGCGGTGATGAGCCGTAGTGCGCGGGTGCTGATGGAAGGCTGGGTACGTGTACCGGCCGAGGTGCTGGAATAACGCTGACTTGATTTTGCCTGAATTAATGAATTCGCCTCTATGTTCAATAGGGGCGTTTTTTATGGATTGAGATCGAAAGCTGAAAAAAACTGAAATATCCGCTTGTCTGTAGTTAAGGCTTAAAAAAACTTAAATTAGAGGTACAATGCGGACAGGGGGTTGGCCAGTGACGGCTAACAATCTTATAGAACAACCAATTCGAGGCAAATGTGTCATCTCTCACTGACGTCCCTGTAACTGTGTTGACTGAAGCGCAACAACGTATCCAACAAGATTTATTGACAGCCTTAGACGCTTTTGCCATTCCTGAGCCTTTAAAAGGGGCGGTCTATCATGCAGTAATGCTGGGTGGAAAACGCGTGCGTCCGGCCTTGTGTTATGCCACAGCAGCCTTAAAACCGAATACCAATATGGCGGCAGTGCGCCGTGCAGCGGTGGCGATTGAGCTGATTCACTGCTATTCGCTGGCGCATGATGATTTGCCTTGTATGGACAATGATTTGCTGCGCCGTGGCCAGCCGACCTGTCATGCGGCTTTTGGTGAAGATACGGCACTGTTGGCCGGTGATATTTTGCAGTCAATGGCCTTTGAGGTATTGGGCAGCCGTTTGTTTGATCAGGGTGCGGCAGTAGATGCGACAATTGTGCTAAAGCAGATGCAGATTCTGGCGACCGCGTCTTCCAAGATGGTGTGCGGACAGGTGCTGGATTTACAGGCCGAAGGCAAGCAGGTCGATCAGGCTGCGTTAGAAACGATTCATCGCAATAAAACCGGTGCTTTAATTTCTGCGGCGATTATGATGGCTGCAGTAGCGATTTTTGAGGGTACCGATCGCGCGATTCCACAACTGCGCGAATATGGGCAGGTGATTGGTCTGGCCTTCCAGGTCCAGGATGATATTCTGGATATTATTTCTGATACTGAAGTGTTAGGCAAAACTGCCGGGAAGGATGAACAGGTGGAGAAATCGACCTATCCGGCATTGATGGGGCTGGAGCAGGCACAGGCTTATGCCACAGATTTGCATGATCAAGCCCTGCAGGCGCTAGACTACTTTGCTGAAGATGCCGCCGCATTAAGAGCCATTTCACAATTTTTATGGCAACGTAAAAGTTAATTAAAAAAGCGTGTTGTCAAAACACGCTTTTTTGTTTTATTCCTGGATTTTGGCATCCGGAGCAATCAGGGCTTTGCCTTTCTTAAGGCCTTCTAGTGCAGCCTGATTAAAGTCAAACAGCAGCTTATTGTCTTTGGCATCAATATTGTAACGGCTAATCAGTTTCTGGTCACCGTCCAGGGTATCCACCGTGTACTCATCAGCAATATTTAAAATACCATCGAGGTTAATACTGGCTGAGGCTTTGTCCTGACGGAACAGCTCGTAAATATCACGTAAATCGAAAATGGCATTGTTCGCGTCTGGATGTTTCTCAATATAATTTTCAATATGACGCATAATTAGCTGGGCAAAGAGAAAGTACTCAGGATGATGGGTAAATTTTAAGCTCATGTATGTACTCCTTATTATTGAAATTTATAGTTCTTCTTAGGAATACCATAAGCCTTCAGATTGATGAAGCCTTAAGCGCTTTAAATTGCAAAAATATACAAATCACGCCGGCATTCAGGCGCAGAATAAGATCATCATTTTAATTCGGTGTAAATGAAGCCGAATACGGCTGGCAGGATTGGCCATTGCAAATTTAGTGATCAATAGCAGCGACTCATGCAAAATTTTGGAAAAATTAATAAATAAACACATCTTGATTTAGTAAAGCGATTATGGCCTGTAGGGGCCAACAGAATGGTGCTCTGGCATTTGTTTCGCGGAAAAATCATCCGAAAGACTAAGGCTTATAAGCTAGCAAGTGAAATCATAAATCAGGTACAATTGGCGGGATTAATTTTGTGTTTGGTGTATTTGAAGGCCAATACATACATTCTTTGTTAATAAATAGGCCTGCCAGGAGTTATCCCCGCATGAGTGCCATTACTCCATACGAATGGGCAATTATTGCCTTCGTGATCGGCGTTACATTTTTATGCGTCTTTATGCTCACTGTCCCGTTACTCCTAGGGGGTAAATCATGGGGCCGTGCCAAGCAGGAGCAGTTTGAGTCAGGTGTTGTGAGTGCAGGTGGTGCACGCATTCGCTTGTCTGCCAAGTTCTATTTAGTTGCGATTTTCTTCGTTGTGTTCGACTTAGAAGCACTTTATCTATACGCATGGGCAGCTTCTGTTCGTGAAGTAGGTTGGGTGGGCTTTGCAACGGCTGCTGTATTTATTTTAGTTTTACTCGTTGGTTTGATTTACGAACTGTCAACCGGTGCACTGAACTGGGCTCCATCTGACAAACGTAAAGCTGCAGGGATTAAACCTAAAATCGGTTCACCAAATATGGATCTTGCAGAAATTACCCGCTTTAACTCAATTGAAGAGCTGGTAATCGACCCTACTGGTCAAATTCCTGCTCAATCTGCTGGTCATGTGAAAAAATCACAGGCTATATCATCTGATAAGGAGTAACTCGGGATGAAATATACCTTAACCCGTGCGAATCCGGATGCTGATCAATATCCACTTCAGGAGCGCCAGATCGTTACAGATCCGCTTGAAGAAGAAGTGAATAAAAATGTGTTCATGACTCGTTTAGAAGACTTGGCACATACAGCAGTAAACTGGGGGCGTAAGAACTCAGTTTGGCCGTTTAACTTTGGTACATCTTGCTGCTACGTAGAGTATGCAACGACTTTAACCGGCGTGCATGACTTGTCACGTTTTGGTGCCGAGGTTATTCGTGCTTCACCTCGTCAGGCCGACCTCATGATTGTCGCCGGTACCTGTTTCGTGAAAATGGCCCCAGTAATCCAGCGTTTGTACGAGCAAATGCTTGAGCCAAAATGGGTCATCTCAATGGGTGCATGTGCAAACTCAGGCGGTATGTACGATATTTATTCGGTTGTACAAGGTGTGGATAAAATCATTCCTGTCGATGTGTATATCCCAGGTTGCCCACCACGTCCTGAAGCCTTAATTCAGGCATTAATGTTGTTGCAAGACCAAATTCAATTAGAGCGCCGTCCGCTGTCTGCGGTGATTGGTGATGATCTTAAGCCAGTGTATAAGCCAAAGATGATGCCAGAACGTGACCGTAAGCAAGCACAGCGTATTGCGGTGAAAAACCTGCGCTCTATGGATGAAATTAAATAATTTAAGCGACAAAATCGTGGTGCACCCGTTATGGGTGTAGTTGTCGTTTAGGTTGACTGAATTTGTATTAAATAGGAAGCCAAGCCAATGGCTGAAACTGACATTGCTATGCCAGAATCAACAGCAGTTGATTCCCGCCCAGCATTTGCAATTGTAGAAGAGCTCAAAACCAAATTTGGTGAGAACTTCTATGTGCAAACGACTTTTGAAGATTTTCCAACGGTCTGGGTTGAGCGCGCACGCGTACAAGAAGTCTTGATGTTCTTGCGTACAGTGTCACGTCCATACGTGATGCTGTTTGACCTGTCTGCGGTAGATGAGCGTTTACGTACGCACCGCGACGGATTGCCTGCATCTGACTTTACCGTGTTCTATCACCTGTTGTCGTTAGAACGTAACAGCGATATCCGTGTCAAAGTTGCGCTAAATGAGAACGATCTGAATATTCCGACTGCGACCAATATCTGGCCAAATGCCAACTGGTACGAGCGTGAAGCTTACGATATGTTCGGCATTAACTTCGAAGGGCATCCAATGCTCCGTCGTATCTTGCTGCCAACCTATTGGGAAGGTCACCCGCTGCGCAAGGAATATTCTGCACGTGCCACTGAATATACCCCGTATATGCAGAACCAGGCCAAGCAGGATTTTGAACAGGAACACTTACGTTTTGTACCGGAAGACTGGGGGCTGACCCGCGGTAACGAAGACGAAGACTTCATGTTCCTGAACTTGGGTCCTAACCACCCATCTGCGCACGGTGCGTTCCGTGTCATCTTGCAGCTGGATGGTGAAGAAGTAAAAGACTGTGTACCCGACATCGGCTATCACCACCGTGGTGTAGAGAAAATGGCTGAGCGTCAAACCTGGCACTCATTCATTCCGTATACCGACCGTGTCGACTACCTCGGTGGTTGTGCGCAAAACATGCCGTATGTGATGGGTGTGGAGCAGCTGGCCGGTATTCAGGTGCCAGAGCGTGCACAATGTATCCGTGTGATGATGTCGGAACTGTTCCGTATCAATAACCACTTGCTTTATATCGGTACAGCAATTCAGGATGCCGGCGGTATGACCCCAGTATTCTATATGTTCGCCGACCGTCAGAAGATTTATGACGCGATTGAAGCGATCACCGGTTACCGTATGCACCCAGCCTGGTTCCGTATTGGCGGTACCGCGCATGACCTTCCAAACAACTGGCAGCACCTGATCCGCGAGATTCTGGAGTGGATGCCAAAGCGTCTGAAGGAATACCATACTGCAGCGCTGAAAAACTCGGTGTTTGAAGGCCGTACCCGCAATGTAGCGCAGTACGATGCAAAATCTGCATTGGCCTGGGGTGTGACAGGTACCGGTTTACGTGCAACAGGTATCGACTTTGACGTACGTAAATACCGTCCATACAGCGGCTATGAAAACTATGACTTCGAAGTGCCGGTGGAGTACGAAGGTGATGCCTATGCGCGTGTCATCGTTCACTACCGCGAAATCGAACAGTCTTTAAAAATCATCAAGCAGTGCTTGGATAACATGCCATCTGGTCCATATAAAGCGGATCATCCTCTGGCTGTTCCACCACCAAAAGACAAGACATTACAAGATATTGAAACCCTGATTACGCACTTCTTGAGCGTGTCTTGGGGGCCTGTCATGCCGGCAGGTGAAGCATCTGTAATGGCAGAAGTGGTGAAAGGGGCGTCGAACTACTACTTGACTTCAGACAAGTCAACCATGAGTTATCGTACCCGTATCCGTACACCAACCTTCACGCACTTACAGCAAATTCCTTCGGTGATTAACGGCAGTCTGGTCTCTGACTTGATTATTTATTTAGCGACAATTGATGTCGTAATGGCTGACGTGGATCGCTAAGGGGTAAACGCATTATGATGATTTTGACTGATAAAAAGCCACGTGTGAATGTTGAAGGGATTTTAACTGCGGATGAAATCCACGAAATCGAACATCACATTGGTCACTATCCGTACCCACGTGCAGCATCTCTGGATGCGCTGAAGTGTGTACAACGCCGTAATGGCTGGATTGATGACGCACAGCTCAATGCGATTGCTCAACTGCTTTCAATCAGTGTTGCTGATTTAGAAGGGGTAGCAACGTTCTATAACCGTATTTACCGTCAACCGGTAGGTCGTCACGTTATTCTTTTGTGTGACTCTATCGCGTGCTTCTTGATGGGGGCGGAAACTTTGGCAGAAGCGTTCCAGCGCGAGCTTGGTATTCAGTTTGGTCAAACGACTGCAGATGGTCGTTTCACTTTGCTGCCAATCTGCTGTCTGGGCAACTGTGACAAAGGTCCAACGTTAATGATTGATGAAGATACTCACGGTCTGGTTGAAGTGACATCAATTAAACAGTTATTGGAGAAGTATGTATGAATACCGAACCAAAACCAATTTATGGCGACGGTAACCCAGAAACTCATCCATTAACTTGGCGTTTGAGTAAACAAGAGCATGTTCGTAATGCAGATGATTACGAAGCGCTTGATGGTTATGCCGGCTTCAAAAAAGCCATTAGCATGACACCGGCTGAAGTGCTGGATGTGGTGAAAGCTGCAACCGTTAAAGGTCGTGGTGGTGCAGGCTTCCCGGCAGGCATCAAATGGTCGCTGATGGCGCCAAATGACAATTCAGGTCCACGTTACCTGATCTGTAATGCCGACGAAATGGAACCGGGTACCTTCAAAGACCGCTTGTTGATGGAAAAACTTCCACATCAATTGATTGAAGGTATGCTGATTGCGGCATATACACTGGAAGCGACTCACGGCTATATCTTTATCCGTGGTGAGTACATCGAAGCTGCACAATACTTAAATGAAGCAATTGAGCAGATTCGTGCCAAAGGTTACCTGGGCGACAACATCCTGGGTTCTGGCTGGAACTTCGAGCTGTATGTACACACCGGCGCGGGCCGTTATATCTGTGGTGAAGAAACCGCACTGATTAACTCGCTGGAAGGTCGCCGTGCCAATCCGCGTACCAAACCGCCATTCCCGCAAGTTGCAGGGGCGTGGGGTCGTCCTACGATTGTCAACAACGTAGAAACCTACAACAACTTGCCAGCCATTTTGTTACGTGGTCCTGAGTGGTACATCAACCTGTCTGCGGGTAAATCTAAAGATCCAGGTACGAAAATTTACGGTGCATCAGGTAAGGTGAAATTCCCAGGTCTTTGGGAGCTGCCTTTTGGTACCACTGCACGTGAAGTGATTGAAGAACATGCCGGTGGTATGCGTGACGGCCTGAAGCTGAAAGCATGGTTACCAGGTGGTGCATCAACAGACTTCCTGGCTGCTGAGCACATTGACCTGCCAATGGATGCAGAAAGCATCATGAAAGCGGGTTCACGTTTAGGTACCTGTCTGCTGATGGTGGTCGATGAAACCCAATGTATGGTTTCAGCAACCCGTAACTTAGAAGAATTCTTTGCGCGTGAATCATGTGGCTGGTGTACACCTTGCCGTGATGGTTTACCGTGGGCGGTAAAAGCACTGAAAGCACTCGAAGATGGTACGGGTACGAAAGAAGACATCGATCACTTACAGGAACTGACCCGTAAGCTTTGGATTGGTAAAACTTTCTGTGCACACGCACCAGGTGCGATGGAACCGTTAATGGGCGCACTCAAATATTTCCGTGGCGAGTTTGAAGCGAAAGTGGTGAATGCCGCAGCTCAGACCAGCAACGTAGAACAAGCTTAAGGAATTCGACTATGGCTACAATTCATGTCGATGGAAAATCGTATGAAGTCAACGGCTCAGAAAACTTGCTGCAAGCTTGTTTAAGCCTTGGCATCGACATCCCATATTTTTGTTGGCATCCATCCTTAGGTTCTGTCGGTTCTTGCCGTCAATGTGCTGTGACGCAATACGCGAATCCTGAAGATACGCGTGGTCGTCTGGTCATGTCATGTATGACGCCTGCTGCTGACAATACCTACATCTCGATTGAAGACAAAGAAGCAAAAGATTTCCGAGCTTCTGTTGTTGAATTCTTGATGACCAACCACCCGCACGACTGTCCGGTCTGTGAAGAAGGTGGTCACTGTCATTTACAGGATATGACTGTAATGACGCAACACGACCGTCGTCGTTACCGTTTCACCAAGCGTACGCATTACAACCAGGAACTGGGTTCGTTTATTGCGCACGAGATGAACCGCTGTATCGCCTGTTACCGTTGTGTGCGTTACTACAAAGACTATGCTGGCGGTACCGACTTTGGCGTGTATGCCAACGCATCACGTGTGTACTTCGGTCGTCCAGAATCAGGGACTTTAGAATCTGAATTCTCGGGTAACCTGACTGAAGTCTGCCCAACAGGTGTATTCACCGACAAAACTCACTCTGCGCGCTACAACCGTAAGTGGGACATGCAGTATGCGCCTAGCGTATGCCAAGGCTGTTCTTCAGGCTGTAACATTTCTCCAGGTGAGCGTTATGGTGAACTGCGTCGTGTAGAAAACCGTTTCAATGGTGAAGTGAACCAGTACTTCCTGTGTGACAAAGGCCGTTTCGGTACCGGTTATGTGAACCGTGAAGATCGTCCGCGTCAGCCACAATTCCGTGATGGTCAAAATGTCACGACTGTGTCTGTCGATCAGGCATTAGACACCGTGATTGAGAATCTTCAAGGCAAAAAAGTGCTGGGTATTGGCTCACCACGTGCCTCGCTTGAATCGAACTTTGCACTGCGCGAACTGGTTGGTCAGGACAACTACTCAACCGGTATGTCGCAAAAAGAGCAAAGTCTGGTGGAACTGGCGGCATCAATCATGCAAACCGAAGGTGTTTACAACCCGGGCATGCGTGAAATTGAAAGCTATGACGCCGTGTTAATTCTGGGTGAAGACCTGACACAAACTGCACCACGTATGGCTTTATCTGTTCGTCAAGCGGCGAAAAACAAAGCCAAAGAAATGGCGGCAGAGCGTCGTACTCAAGAATGGCTGGCTGAACCAGTACAACGTATTGCGCAAGATGCGAAATCTCCGATTTACATTCTGGCTGCAACACAAACCCGTCTAGCAGATGTAGCAACTGGTGAAGTGGTTGCATCTCCAAATGACATCGCGCGTTTAGGCTTTGCTATTGCAGCTGGCGTAAAAGGCGAAGTGATTACCGGTTTAGATGACGATGCCAAAGCATTTGCGCAAACCATCGCAGATACCTTAAAAGCGGCGAAGAAGCCTTTAATCATCTCTGGTACAAGCTTACAAGACGCTGCCATCATGGAAGCTGCGGCTCAAGTGGCTCAAAACCTTGGTAATGCAGGCTTAACATTGACTGTTCCTGAAGTGAACTCAATGGGCTTGGCGATCTTTGGTGGTCAGAGCTTGGAGCAAGCCTTTGCACAAGACTATGACACTGTGATTGTGGTGGAAAATGACCTTTACCGTCGTTTACCAGCGGCTCAGGTCGATGCTGCACTTGCAGGTAAAGACATTATTGTGCTGGACCACTCTGAAACTGCGACTGTGGCGAAAGCAGACATCGTACTTTCAGCAGCAAGCTTCGCTGAAGGTGATGGTACTGTGGTATCGCAAGAAGGCCGTGCACAGCGTTTCTATCAAGTGTATGACCCAAGCTACTACAAGCCGGAACTGGCGATTAAAGAATCTTGGCGCTGGTTACATGCCCTTGAAACTGGCATGAAAGGTAAAGCGATTTCATGGACCTTGCTGGATGATGTGATCGAGTCTGTAGCGAAAAACGTACCGGCATTAGAAGGTATTTTAGACGTTGCACCAGATGCGGGCTTCCGTGTCCATGGTCTGAAAGTGGCACGTGAACCACGTCGTTACTCAGGCCGTACTGCCATTCGTGCACCGCTTTCGATTCACGAACCAAAACAGCCGACCGATGTCGATTCTGCATTAACTTTCTCGATGGAAGGTTATGTCGGTAATCAGACGCCATCTGCACTGGTGCCATTTGCGTGGTCTGCAGGCTGGAACTCGCCACAGGCCTGGAACAAATTCCAGGACAACGTGGGCGGTCACTTAAAAGGTGGTGATTCAGGCGTACGTTTATTCGACCGTTTACCAAAACGTCCAGCACGTAGCTTCGTAGCACCAAGCCCTGTATTGGCCAATCCGGACAGCTTCCGTTTGGTGCCAATGCATCATATTTTTGCGTCAGGTGAATTCACCATTAAAACACCAGCGATGGAATCACGTATTCCTGAAGCCATGTTTGCCGTGGGTGAACAGGATGCAAGCCGTTTGAACCTGAAAGATGGTCAGAAGATCACTGTGAAAGCAGGTGAGACTTCAATTGTTCTTCCAGTTCAAGTGATTGAATATTTACCTACAGGTTATATTGGTTACCCAATTGGTCTAGCACCGACGGTATCTCTTGCTGAGCCTGTGTCAGTCGCGGTAGGAGTATAATTCATGGAACAAGAATTAATGCGTCAAACACCGCTTTGGGCTGAGAACTGGCCAATTGCCTATTCAGTCATTCAAGCGATTGTGATCTTGCTGGTTGTGGTACTGGTTGCAGCATTAATGTCATTTATCGAGCGTCGTCTGCTCGGTTTATGGCAAGACCGTTACGGTCCGAACCGTGTAGGTCCGGGCGGTATGTTCCAGATTGTCGCCGACATGCTGAAAATCATGTTCAAAGAAGACTGGACACCAAAATTCGCTGACAAGCTGACTTTCCGTATGGCACCTGCAGTTGCAATGGCAACTGCGGTACTGTCGTTCATGGTTATTCCTGTATCACCGTATTTAGGTGTGGCAGACATGAGCATCGGCCTGCTGTTCTTTATGGCAATGGCGGGTATTGCAGTCTATGCGGTTCTGTTTGGTGGCTGGTCATCAAATAACAAATATGCATTGCTGGGTGGTCTACGTTCTGCAGCGCAAACCATTTCTTATGAAGTGTTCCTGGGTATTTCCCTGATGGGTGTGGTGGCAATTGCCGGCTCATTCAACATGCGTGAAATTGTAGAAGCACAGCAAGACGTCTGGTTTGTAATTCCTCAGTTCTTGGGCTTCTTGATTTTCGTGGTTGCAGGTGTTGCGGTAACGCACCGTCACCCGTTTGACCAACCAGAAGCAGAACAGGAATTGGCAGAAGGTTATCACGTTGAATACGGCGGTATGAAATGGGGGATGTTCTTCGTTGCGGAATACGTCAACGTGGTGCTGATCTCTGCGCTGATCGTGACGTTATTCTTCGGTGGCTGGTTAGCGCCATTCGGACTTGATTTCTTACCTCCAGCATTCTGGTTCATTATCAAAACAGCATTCTTTGTAATGATGTTCGTTCTGGCACGTGGTTCTTTGATGCGTCCACGTTATGACCAGGTAATGAACTTTGGCTGGAAAATTTGCTTGCCATTAGCGTTGGTGAACCTGCTGGTTACTGGCGCGGTTATCTTGTGGTAAGGGCAGGGAGAACAAAATGTATAAGTTTCTAGCTGGATTTGGGTCAATCGTGCGCTCGTTGTGGATGGTGTTCAGCCACGCAACCCGCAAACGTGACACCATTTTATATCCGGAAGTGCCAGCCGAAGAAATCGTACCACCGCGTTTCCGTGGTCGTATCGTGCTTACACGTGACCCAGATGGCGAAGAGCGCTGCGTTGCCTGTAACCTGTGTGCCGTTGCATGTCCAGTGGGTTGTATTTCACTGCAAAAAGCAGAGCAGGAAGATGGTCGTTGGTATCCGGAATTTTTCCGTATCAACTTCTCTCGCTGTATCTTCTGCGGTATGTGTGAAGAAGCCTGCCCGACAACTGCAATTCAGCTGACACCAGACTTTGAATTGGGTGAATATGTTCGTCAGGACCTGGTCTATGAAAAAGAACATTTGCTGATTTCAGGTCCGGGTAAATATCCTGACTATAACTTCTACCGTGTAACCGGTATGGCAGTTACAGGTAAAGACAAAGGTCAAGCACAAAAAGAAAGTGCACCTGTTGATGTACGGAGTCTATTACCATGATGTGGCCGTTTTATTTGATGGCACTCGTGGCCATTATCTCTACTGTTCGTGTTGTCACCAACACGAACCCAGTACATGCGTTACTGAGCTTGATCGTGTCATTACTTGCAGTTGCAGGGATGTTCATGATTGTGGGTGCACCGTTTGCCGGTGCCCTGGAAATTATTGTGTATGCCGGCGCGATCATGGTGTTATTCGTGTTCGTGGTGATGATGTTGAACTTGGGTCAGCAAACTGTTGAACAAGAGAGCAAATGGCTCAACTCATCTGCATGGGCATATCCAGCATTAATGAGCTTCTTGATGGGTCTGGTTCTGGTATGGATGCTTGCATCTGATTACTCCAGCACGCCAGCTGTCATGGGAACCGAAATTGTTGGTCCTAAAGAAGTCGGTCAAGCACTCTTTACTCACTATTTATTATTGGTTGAAGTTGCCGCGATGTTATTGCTAGCAGCCCTGGTTGCAGCATTCCACTTAGGTAAACGTGAACCAGGTGCAGAAGAGGAAAAACAATAATGGGCAACATCCCTTTAGAACATGGTTTGATCGTTGCAACCATTCTTTTTGCACTGGGTTTTTACGGTGTAATGGTGCGACGCAACCTGTTATTCATTTTAATGAGCCTTGAAATCATGATGAACGCAGCAGCACTTGCGTTCGTTCTGGCGGGTAGTGCCTGGGTACAACCAGATGGCCAGATCATGTTCATCTTGATTCTGACGCTGGCTGCGGCAGAGGCGTGTATCGGTCTTGCGATCGTCCTTCAGTTCTATCATCGCTTCCATCACCTGGATGTGGATGCTGCTAGTGAGATGCGCGGATGAGTTATTTATATTTAACAATTTTGTTCCCGCTAATCGGTTTTATTTTATTAGCGGCAGGGCGTCACAATCTTCCTGAGAAAGTTGCGGCGATTATCGGGGTAGGGGCAGTTGGTCTATCGGCATTATTTGCCCTGATTGCCGGCCTTGACTTTGTCAATAACGGTAAAGAACTTTACGTTCAGCATTTGTGGACGTGGTTTAGCGTGGGTGATTTTGCCCCAGGCATCAGCTTGCAGCTTGACGGCTTATCGTTGCTGATGATGGGCATGATTACCGGTGTTGGTTTCCTGATTCACATCTTCGCATCTTGGTATATGCGTGGTGAGGAAGACTTTGCACGTTTCTTCTCTTACTTCAACCTGTTCGTAGCCAGCATGTTACTGCTGGTACTGGGCGATAACCTGGCGTTATTGTTCCTGGGTTGGGAAGGTGTAGGTCTGTGTTCTTACCTGTTAATCGGTTATTACTACCAGAACCCGGCCAACGGTTTTGCTGCAATTAAAGCATTTACCGTAACGCGTGTTGGTGATGTATTCCTGCTGATTGCACTGTTCTTGCTGTACCAACAGTTCGGTACCCTGAATACACAGTATATCGTTGAGAATGCTGCTGCGGTTATGACCCAAAGCTCATCAATTACCATCTGGACTGCCTTAATGTTGTTCTTGGGTGCTGCTGGTAAATCTGCGCAAATCCCGTTACAAACCTGGTTGGCAGATGCGATGGCAGGTCCGACGCCAGTATCTGCGTTAATCCACGCGGCAACCATGGTGACTGCGGGTGTTTATCTATGCTGCCGTATGTTCAGCGTATTTGAACTTGCACCAGAAGTGATGATCTTCATTTCTATTACCGGTGCGGTAACCTTGCTGGTGGCTGGTTTTGCAGCGCTGGTTCAAACCGATATCAAACGTATTCTGGCTTACTCAACCATGAGTCAGCTCGGTTATATGTTTATGGCCGTGGGTGCTGAAGCGTACCAGGCAGGTCTGTTCCACATGCTGACTCACGCATTCTTCAAGGCATTATTATTCTTGTCTTCAGGTGCAGTGATTCTGGCTTACCATCACGAACAAAACATCTTCAAGATGGGCGGTCTGTTCTACAAGAACAAATTCCTGTTTGCATGTTTCGCGATTGGTGGCGGTGCCTTGGCAGCCATTCCATTCCTGACCATCGGCTTCTTCTCTAAAGATGCGATTCTGGCCGCGGTGTGGACACAAAGCCATTTAGCTGGCGTACCAGTCTTCAATACACTGTATTGGGTGGGTGTTGCAGGTGCGTTCTTAACGTCTATTTATACTTTCCGTTTAATCTGGGTAGTATTCTTCGGCAAAGAAAACACGCCTTATCATGAAATCAAAGGCATTACTTACTGGGCTCCACTGGCAATTCTGGCAGTGCTTTCAACGGGTCTGGCGATTGTGCTGAAAGCACCAGTGATGAGCATTCTGGATGCTGCACAAATTCCAGCCTTCATTATTCCTGAAGCGCTTGAAGCCGGTGCACATGGTGCTGAATACATCGCGATTGGGGTTGCTTTGGCAGGTCTTGCTGTTGGCGTGGTGCTGTTTGCGTTTGCTTACAATGCCGTAAAAGGCTTTGCTCAGACTTCTCTGGGTTCAGGTCTGGCCAATATCTGCCGTAATGCACTTGGTTTCGATGCGTTGTATGACATCGTATTCGTGAAGCCTTACCTGCTTATCGCTAAAATTTTAGGTCGCGATCCGATTGATGGCTTGTGGCTGGTGCTTCCTGCAATTGTTAAAGCAGGCAACAGCTTTACCAGTTCACGTCAAACCGGTTCATTGCGCGAATACGCCTCTAGTATGGCCCTGGGTGTTGTTGTTTTACTGCTGGTCGTGGTCGTGACTCAGGTCGTGGGGAAATAAGATGGAAGCTCCAAACAATATCATTTTACCCGCACTGATCCTCGTTCCGTTCATTGCAGGTTTTATTTGTTGGATCGTCGACAAGCTCGACGACAAACTGCCGCGCTATATTGCGCTGGTGGGTATGCTGGTAACGCTGGGTCTGACCCTGGCGTTATGGCAATCAGGTACGTATCAATATGAATTGGGTGCACAGGTTCCAAGCTGGGCTGCCCAATTCCAGTTGCCTTGGATTCAAACCCTGGGCATTAACATTCACCTGGCGGTAGATGGCTTATCATTACTCATGGTTGGCCTGACGGCGCTGCTGGGTATTTTGGCCGTCGGCTGTTCTTGGGGTGAAATCCAGAAGAACGTAGGCTTCTTCCACCTGAACCTGTTATGGTCTTTAGGTGGCGTGATTGGTGTATTCCTGGCGATTGACCTGTTCCTGTTCTTCTTCTTCTGGGAGATGATGCTGGTTCCAATCTACTTCCTGATTGCGCTTTGGGGGCATAAAGGGGCAGATGGTAAATCGCGTGTTTACGCAGCAACCAAGTTCTTCATCTATACACAGGTTGCAGGTCTGATCATGCTGATCGGCATCCTGGGTCTGGTGATTTACGGTTACATGCTGTCAGGTACCATCTCGTTCAACTACCACTATCTGTTAGCGGTGGCGAATACACTTGATGCACAGTTACCAGCAGTGGCTTATGCCTTCATGATCTGTATGTTCATCGGCTTTGCGGTAAAACTTCCAGTTTTCCCGTTACACGGCTGGTTACCAGATGCCCACGCACAGGCACCAACAGCAGGTTCTGTTGACCTTGCAGGTATCTTGATTAAGACTGCAGCGTACGGTTTACTCCGTTTTGTGATTCCATTCTTCCCGGCGGCTTCTGCACAGTTTGCAGACATCGCGATTATTTTCGGTTTAATTGGTATTTTCTACGGCGCTTGGTGTGCCTTCCAGCAAACCGATATGAAACGCCTGTTGGCTTATACCTCTATTTCGCACATGGGCTTTGTGTTACTGGCGATTTACGCAGGTAATATCCTGACTTACCAAGGCTTAATGATCATGATGCTGGCACATGGCTTGTCATCTGCTGCATTGTTCATTATGTGTGGTCAGGTTTATGAACGTGTGCATACCCGTGACATGCGTCTGATGGGTGGTATTCGTGGTCAATTCCCGTATCTGGCCTTCTTCCTGATGTTCTTCGTGGCAGCATTGGTCGGTATCCCGGGTCTGGGTAACTTTATTGGTGAATTCCTGATTCTGATGGGTTCATTCAACCAGTTCCCTGTATTTACAATCATTGCTGCAGTGAGTCTGGTGTTTGCAGGTCTTTATGGTCTGATCCTGATTCACAAAGCATTATTTGGTACACCAAACGAAGAGCAAAAACAGCATTACAGCAATCCGTTAAAAGATCTGGATGCGCGTGAAATTGTGATTCTGTTAATTTGTGCCGTTGGTCTGTTATGGCTTGGTCTGTATCCACAAAGCTTCCTTGATATTTCCAATTCAAGCATGGCGTGGTTAGCAAACAGCTACATTCCAGTTCAAGAGCTAGTTGAAGTGACCGAACAGGTAAGCACTCAACTCGAAAATGTGGAGATCCAATAAGTCATGAACTTCACAATGTCATTTTCCGAGCTTATGCCATTAGCTCCTGTGATGATCGTGGCTTTAACTGCGATCGTCGTGATGATTCTCACCGCAATCAAGCGTAACCATAACCTGATTGCGACAGCATCTGTAGTGGGCTTAAACCTTGCTGCAGCGTATATTCTGCTCTCATTATTCGGTGGTGCTTTTGCACCAGCGAATGTCATGGGCATGTTTATGATTGATCAGTTCACACTGGTTTATCAGTTACTGATCCTGGTTGCTGCACTGGCTTGCTGTACCTTGTCACATGCTTATATTGAAAGCTATAAAGACAATCGTGAAGAGCTGTACATCCTGATGTTGTCCTCAGTTGCAGGCGCAATGCTCATGGTGGCAAGCTCGCACTATGCTTCATTCTTCATCAGCCTGGAATTGATGTCGATTCCGGTGTATGGCTTGTTAGCCTATACGCATCAGCGTTCGAAGTCTTTAGAAGCAGGGGTGAAATACCTGGTACTTTCAGCAACCGCATCTGCGATGTTGCTGATGGGTATGGCGTATATTTATGCCTACACTGGTTCACTGTCATTCTATGACTCTGTACAGGCGCTTATGCAGAACCTGCACCAGCCACTGGTCATTTTAGGTATTGCCTTAATTATCTTTGCGGTTGCATTCAAACTGTCTTTGGCACCATTCCACAAATGGACACCAGATGTGTATGCGGGTGCTCCAGCACCAATCGCGACCTTCCTGGCAACGGCTGCCAAAGTGGCGACCATTGGTTTGTTCGTACGTTACTTGCTGACTTCAGGT
Organism: Acinetobacter sp. YH12112; assembly: GCF_013418945.1. Lineage (NCBI taxonomy): Bacteria > Pseudomonadati > Pseudomonadota > Gammaproteobacteria > Moraxellales > Moraxellaceae > Acinetobacter > Acinetobacter sp. YH12112. Next base: position 19,519 of record NZ_VPBA01000001.1, read on the forward strand.
GCCATCCTGCAAGAATCAGTTATTACACTGCTGACCATTATTGCCGTACTGTCGATTGTGGTCGGTAACTTCCTGGCGGTACGCCAAGTGAACTTGAAGCGTGTCCTGGCATACTCTTCAATCGCACACTTCGGTTATCTGCTGATTGGTCTGATCAGTCTGACTTATGCCAGCTTGGGTAATGTGACTGTTTATGTGATTACCTATGTATTAACCACGATTGGTGCTTTCGGTGCCGTAGCGTTAATGTCGAGTCCATATAACAACACTTCAGAAGCAGAAAGTCTGGCTGAATACCGTGGTCTGTTCTGGCGTCGTCCAGTGCTGACTGCTGTATTAACCGTGATGATGCTGTCTCTGGCCGGTATTCCACTGACTGCAGGCTTTATTGGTAAGTTCCTGATTGTCATGGCTGCGGTAACAACCCAGCACTGGTTCCTGGCAGCGATGATTATTGTCGGTTCGGGTATTGGTCTGTATTACTATTTACGTGTGATGGTGGTGATGTATATGACTCCGCCAGAAACACCAAAAATGGATGCAGTCGATCACTGGGGTCAACGTGTTGGCGGGATCATGGTTCTGCTGGCTGCACTGGCGGTATTGGTGATTGGTGTTTATCCGGATCCAATTATCCAGATGGCGCTTGAAGCCGAGATTTTATCTCCAATTCACTTCATGCTGTCTCAGCAATAATCTTGAAAAAGAGAATTGTCTAGCAAAAAGCCCTCAATATTTGAGGGCTTTTTTGTTTTTATCAGGGTCAAAAAATGATTATAATAGACGGAATTTTATCTTAACCTTTTAGGTGTTCTCCCGTGGCTATCCATGAAATTCGTCATCCGCTCATTCGTCATAAACTCGGTTTACTGCGTCGTGCAGATATCAGCACTAAAAACTTCCGCGAGCTGGCGCAAGAAGTGACCATGCTGTTGACCTATGAGGCGACCAAAGATTTGCCAATGGTCGAGCATGAAATTGACGGCTGGAATGGTGCGGTCACGGTAGACCGTATTGCCGGTAAAAAAATTACGGTGGTACCAATTTTACGTGCCGGTATTGGCATGCTGGATGGTTTCCTGAACCTGATTCCAAGCGCCAAAGTGTCTGTACTGGGCTTAGAGCGTGATGAAGAAACGCTGGAAGCACGTACCTACTACAAAAAACTGGTACCGGATGTACAAAACCGTATTGCCATGATCATTGACCCAATGTTGGCCACCGGTTCATCTTTAGTGGCGGCGATTGATGTGTTAAAAGCCAGCGGCTGTAAAGATATTCGCGTGATGGTGCTGGTGGCTGCGCCAGAAGGCATTCATCGTGTAGAAGCAGCGCATCCGGATGTGGTAATTTTCACTGCCTCTGTGGATCAGGGCCTGAATGAAAATGGCTATATCGTACCGGGCCTGGGTGATGCCGGTGACAAAATTTTCGGTTCCGTGCAAAAAGACTGATTTTGCCAGTGAACAGAGAAGGGGCTTTTATAGCCTCTTTTTTATATACTAAGCTTGAAGCGCAAAAGGGGGACAGGTCGATGAGCAACGAACAATATCAGGGTAAAGTTAAGCAATACAACGCAGACAAGGGTTACGGCTTTATTGCCTGTCCGGAAGGCGAAGTGTTTTTTCATATTTCCGATTTCCCGGCCGATGGGATAGAACCGAAGCGAAATGACCGGGTGAAATTTAATGTGGTCAAAAACGGCAACAAGTTTAAAGCAGTGAAAATTGAGCGGGTTGAAGACCAGTCGGCCAAAGCCAAAAAATCCAAAGTGGCCGCCCATAACCAGTCGATTACTTCTTCCCTGCTGTCCAATTTCCGACGTTAGTACTGAGGTAGAATTTATATATTCTGCTTAAGTCGAGTATAAGAATAGAAAAGAGGCTTTTTAGCTTCTTTTTTATTACAATTATTAAAAATATCAAAGATAAGAGCGCATTATGTTTCAAGAGGGGAAAATCAAAAGCTATCATGAAGATCGTGGTTTTGGTTTTATTCAGATAGAGAAAGAGTCAAAAGATTTATTTTTCCACATCAAAGATTTTCCCAATAAGAATGTTCCACCTAAAATCGGTGAAAATCTAAAATTTATAATTGTTGAAGATGCAGGAAAATTTAAAGCCGCGAATATTGTGCGCTTAGACCTAAAAGTATCAGAGCCTGCTGAACAGAACAATCTACGATACAGAAATATCGAGGGTAAAGTTTCGTCAAGAGATAAAAAGAAGTCTTCATGGCTTAACTCAAAGATCATTACTGTATTAGGCTTAATCATTATTTTAGGATTAAGTATTTTGGTATATAAGAAATATCAAGAATATCAAGCTCAGAAACAGCAAAAACTTGAAGAACTGATGATTGCTCAGCAACAGATCGTAGCTGAGCAAAGAGCGGTACATGGCGAATTACCGGAACTTGGACTTAGTGAAAAAGGGAAAAAGAATTTAGAAAATGTCCAAGAGAATGTAGAGCAAGCGCTGCCTGTAAGTAGCAGCTCATCTGAACAATTTAAATGTGATGGCCGCGAGCATTGTAGTCAGATGAAGTCTTATGAGGAGGCTTTATTCTTTATTCGTAATTGCCCAAATACCAAAATGGATGGTGATGGCGACGGGATTCCATGTGAAAGCCAATTTCGATAAGGTATGAAAAAAGCGCCTGCAGGCGCTTTTTTATGGATTAAATACAGTCTTATTTGCTGTCACAGAACTTCATAAAGGCTTTCAGACCTGGACCCTGGTATTTCTGACGATGCACCAGCATAAATAAAGGCCGCGCCAGTTGCCAGAATGGAGTGTCTAAAATCACCAGCTGGCCTTTTTCACGTAAAGGCTCAATCGCCAGTTTTGAAATACAGGACATGCCTAAGCCGCCGGCCACAATTTTCAGAATGGCTTCATTATGACCCAGGGTTAAACGGATTTTGGCATCTGGCACATCTTTTAAAATGGCGTTATCAAATACTTCACGCGTGCCTGAACCTTCTTCTCGTAAAATCCATTCCACCTGTTTAAAGTCTTCTGCGGTTAAGGCACGGTCTAGCTGCGCCAGCGGATGATTCGGTGAACAGCAGACCGCCAGTTCATCATCACGCCAGTGGATACATTGCAGCTGCGGTAAATGACAGGAACCTTCAATCAGGGCTAAATCGAGCTGGAACTGGTTGACTGCTTCAATCATTTGACGAGTATTACCGACTTGCAGCTGTAAATGCGCCTGTGGCTGAATTTGTAGGAAGTTGGCCATTAAATCTGGCATCAGATAATCGGAAATGGTCAGGGTCGCGCCCAGACGCAAATCAATGCTTTGCAGCTCACCTTTGGCGGCCTGTTCAAAGGCCTCACAGCGACCCAGAATTTCAAGCGCCTGCGGGAGTAAAAAACGGCCCAGATCATTCAATTGCAGGCGTTTACCTAAACGGTCAAACAATGGTGCGCCTAAACCATCTTCCAGATCTGCTAAAGCCATACTCGCCGCACTTTGCGTCAGTTTGACGGCATCACTGGCCTTGGTTACTGTGCCTTCTTGAGCGACTGCTACAAAAACAGCCAATTGGCGTAAAGTCATGCGCATGAATATAGCCTTAACATTTAAAAAATATTAATAAATTATGCTGCCATGCTACCATGAGCGCAGTCTTTCATGCCACGTACAAATTATGTCAATTGAAAAATTTAGCCTAGAAACGGTGTTATCTGTACATCGCTGGACCGATACCTTGTTCAGCTTTACCATGACGCGTCCAGCCCACTTTAAATTTACTGCCGGGCAATTTGCGCGTATTGGCCTTAAAGTCGGCGATGAACTGGTGGTGCGGGCCTATTCAGTGGTGTCCTCACCTTTTGATGAAACCCTGGAATTCTTTTCAATTGTCGTACCTGATGGGGCCTTTACTTCCAATCTGCAACATCTGCAGGTTGGCGATGAGCTGTATCTGGAAAAAGTACCGTATGGCTTTTTAACCTTGGCGCGCTATCAGTTGCCTTTGCCACAAGACTTATGGCTTTTGGGTACCGGCACCGGACTGGCGCCGTTCCTGTCGATGCTGCAAGATTTTGACACCTGGAATAAATACCAGCATATCCATCTGGTCTATAGTGTCCGTACTGCCGCTGAACTGGCCTATGTCGAGCGGATTGAAGAAATTGCAGCGACTTTTGGCGAAGGGCATACAGGTTTTAAATTTGTGCCGATTATTACCCGTGATCCGAACGCACCTTTGCATGACCGTCTGCCGGTGTTAATCGCCAATGGCGAGCTGGAAAAAGCCGTGGGCCTGTCTTTTAATCCGGACAGCAGTCATGTGATGCTATGTGGTAACCCACAAATGGTGGAAGATACCAAAGAAGCCCTAAAAGCGCGTGGCCTGAGCATGAATCGCCGTGGAGAAGGCAATATTGCAGTAGAAAACTACTGGTAAGCTTGAATTCTACAGGCTTACTTTGATGATTTGCTATTTTCAGCCCGGTTTATTTTCTCTAGTTCTGTGAGGATGTGATGCAAGTGTTCCAATCCATGCTTATGGCCAGCGTCGCGCTAGTGGCGGCAACTACGCTACAGGCAAATATCACAGGCACGGAAACAGAAGTGACGGTACAAGAAGATGTGCTGATCTATACTGGCCCGCTCAGCCAAGATGCCAATACCCGTGCAGCTGCCTTGTTGAAGCAGTTCCCGCAAGTACAGACCCTGAAAATCACCAGTCAAGGTGGTGAAATTGGTCTGGGAATGGATTTGGGTGATCTGGTCTATGCGCATTAGCTGAATGTAGAAGTCGGGCAATACTGTTTTTCTTCTTGCGCCAATTATGTGTTTCCGGCCGGAAAGGTCAAATATCTGAACTGGCGCAGTCAGCTGGGCTGGCATGGCGGCGCCATGCAACCAATGCAGTTTGATGATGCAGACATGGAGCAGGCCTATCAGCAGTATATTGGCCCGATGCGCGCCAGAGAAACCGCGTTTTTCCAGAAAATTCAGGTCCAGCAGGCATCGACTACAGCAGGGCAAGCGCCTGAATATGCGCGCTATCAAGATTGTATTGGCTGGCGCTATACACGCCAGAAAATGCAAAGTTTGGGAATTGATCAGGTGCGCTATAAACAGCTGATCTGGCTACCCAAATCCAGTTTTAAGCAGCAGTGTATTTTTACCATTCGCTAGCGGATTAAATGAAACGTATATTCTATTAAAAAACCTCATCTGTATGATTCAGATGAGGTTTTTTGATGAAGTGTCAGCACCACTTGAATATGCTTAATGCACAAACATATCCATAAAATGACGGATTTCCTGAATCGCTGTTTCTGTATCAGTAGTCAGCCAGGTCGGTTCAAAAAAGCCGGCATAGTGTTCGACACGGTCTGCAGGGACCACCAGACGCACTGGACATTCTTCTTCCAGTAAGCGCCATGGAATAATCGGCACTTCATTATCGAGCCAGGCCGCGACATTACGCACATCAATCACCATGGCATTAATGCAGTCTGGAAACGGCATCACTGAAAACTCTTCAGTACGACGGCGGAAATATTCCAGATCGCCCCATTTTAGAAGAAAGCTCGGTTTACTGAACTCAATAATCCCGATTAAATGCTGATCACGCGTGTAGTGCAAAGCACATTGATGTGTGACGTCAGTGTCAAGATCAAGCGTTACACTTTGTTGACGATACGCCATAAAATTCTGGAGCATGAAAAAAAGAGTGACATATTATAGCGCATTTGTATGCGTTAAGGCAGCGCTTGTGGTGGGCGAGCTGAAGCAAATTGTTACCTGGCATTTTGCTGTATCAAGCAATGAGGGGCTGATCAGCACTGGAGAATGCTCAGGCTGCTGAATTTTTTCTCTCATCTAGGCGATTCTATATTCCTTTTCATGTGCTTATTCTTCTAATTTTGCATCAGTTATTCATCTGCTTATTGCGACTAAAAAGTATACAAGTCCTGTCAGCTGCTAAATCCAGTTTACGTCAAAATTTTGAATAAAATGAAAGCAGTAAAAAACTTCATTTTTTGTAATTACATTTTTCACCATCTCACAATGCTTTGTCACACAACACAACAATGCTTCTTGTTAGTATAAAAATTCGACAAGCGAATAGAAAAGAAGTGAGGGAAACATGAGCCATGATTTTAACAAGCCACCTCATGTCACAAGCGCAGAAGAAGTACAAAAGAAAAAACGTATGCCAGTTTTTATCTTGATTGCTGTGGGTGTTTTTCTGCTGGCACTGGTGGTGTATATGTTTGCGGATCGTGATCCTAAACCGAGTGAGGCACCACCTGGGCATCCGAATGCCAATGTAGAACAGGCTACACCCAATAACAGTACGCCTGCAATGGCTGAAGAAGGTGTGGCGACCACAGGTGTGGATGGCGACATTGGCACCGCTGTAGATGGTGATTCAGCCACTGCCACTGATGGCGATACCGCTACGGCCACCGCTCAATAAGTCTGAAGATTGCATAAACCCTGACCGTCAGTTCAGGGTTTTTTGCGATAGCCGTGCATTCTTACACGCTTGGTACTTCATAAAAACACGGTACTTAAAAATACAAAGTACTTAAACCTTTCATTTTTACCATGATCAAGATGCGCATCTTTTGCCATGAACAACGAATGTAGAAAGTCATAACAAGAGGGCAAGACATATGAATGATTATTTTGATGGAAACCCGAGAGGTGCAGGCTTCGATGCCATGTACTACTGGGAACAGTTTCATCCCATTTTATCGGCGATTGCCATACTTATTATTGGTTGGATTATTGCATTAATTGTCGGTGCAGCCATTAAAAAAGGCTTAGAAAAGCTGGGCACCAACCAGAAGCTGTCGCATGCCACCGGGCACCGTCCCAATGTAGAAAGTATCCTGTCCAGAGTTGCCTTCTGGATTATCATGATTATCGCGATTATCGCGGCGCTGAATGTGCTGAACCTGACAAGTGTCAGTGGGCCGTTTAGCAATATGATTCAAAGCTTCCTGGTCTTTATTCCCCAGTTGCTGGCAGCCATTGCGGTCGGTTTTATTGCCTGGATTGTCGCAACGCTGGTCAAAATGGGCCTGCAGCGCGTACTGAACCGTACCCAGCTAGATGAAAAGCTCAGTGCCGATGTCGGGGTTAGCCCGATTAGCCGCAATATCAGTGATATTGTGTACTGGTTAATCCTGCTACTGTTCTTGCCAATTGTGCTGTCGATTCTGGGTTTAAACGGCCTGTTATATCCAGTACAAAACATGGTCACTGAAGCCATTTCTTATCTGCCGAATATCTTTATTGCCGGCGTGATTATTTTTGTCGGTTATATTCTGGCCAAAATTGTCCGTGGTATTGTCGAAGGTTTAATTGGCAGTCTGAATCTGCAACAGCAGGCGCAAAAAATTGGTCTGTTCAAGAACTCTAACTTGCCGAAGCTGGTCGGTTCTTTTGTTTTCGCCATTATTATCATTACTGCATTAATCATTGCATTTGAAGCCTTGGGTATTGAGGCGATTTCTCAGCCGGCAACCGCCATGCTGCATGAAATCATGTATGCAATTCCGCATATTATTGCCGCTGGTTTAATTCTGATCATCGCCTATGTGGTGTCGCGTTTCGTGGCTAATCTGGTGGTTGAAATTATTTCAGGCACGGGTGTTGATGAAATTCCGGCCAAACTGGGCGTACAGCGTTTCCTCGGTACCACCAAAGTATCGACCATGGTCGGCTGCCTGATCGTGTTCTTTACCATGCTGTTTGCTGTGTCTGAAGCGGCTAACCGTCTTGGTTTCGAGCAGGTAAGTGGTCTGATTTCCATGTTCATTTACTTCGGTGCCAATATCCTGCTGGGCGCGGTCATTCTGGTGGTCGGTTTCTGGCTGGCGAATGCGGTGGCCAAAGTGGTCGAGCGTGGTGAATACAACAGTTCACGCTGGTTAGCGACGCTGGTACGCGTACTGATTATGGGTCTGGTCGTGGCAATGGGCTTACGTGCCATGGGCATTGCCGATTCTATTGTGAACCTGGCCTTCGGTTTAACCTTGGGTGCAGTTGCGGTGGCCTTTGCTCTGGCCTTTGGTCTGGGTGGCCGTCAACCGGCAGAACGTGTTTTAACCGATCTGATTGATAAAGCCAAACGCGAAGCCAAGCAGCCGAATCCGTTGAAACAGGAGCTGGATAGTGCGGCCAATAGTGGCTTTACGACCCCAGGAGTAAATCCAATGAACAAAAAGGACTCGCCACAAGAGACAAATACTCCCATGACTACGGATTTGTCGAATACCACACCGGCAACACTGACCACTGCACCGCAGGAAGATGAAGCATCGGGTGCAGATCAGGTTACGCCTGATACGCTAAAGGTAGACCCGGCGCATCCGGCCAGCAATAATCCGTTTGGTTCAACTGGTGAAAAAGAACCGGATGTCGATGCACATCAACCACAAAAAGATGACCCGAAATAACCTGTCATCTATCTACAAGGTCGATCAAACTGAGTGTTGATCGACCTCGTTTTTTGTTGAAAACTGGAGAAGCAGAATGATGAAAAAGAAAGCGCCTTCCAATCTTTTTGCACCCGTAGTGATTGCAGGGATTACCATTGGCTTTTTGGCCAGCGCCTATAAATTTATTTTTGCCAAAACTCAAAACCAAAATCAAAACCAACCCGGCCAGAGCGCTGATGATTCGGGCGATACCGGGCAAGCTGCGACCAAAGTCGATGATGTTGTATAAATGAACAATTTTTTGCTATAGTGAAGCTTCATAAAAAAGGAATAAATATTTCATATATTTTAGATGCTTAGATTTAATCTGTATGAAATATTCAGGGAATAAAATCGACGAAAGTCTATTTGGGGAAGACCTTATGTTAAAAATTAGCTTAAAACAATCAGAACAGCCGGCAGTATTACCAAAGCATATTCAGTGCGCCGTGATGAAAATGCAGCAGACCATTTTACGTGTACAACGCCAGAATCATCTGTGCTTATTGCGCACAGATTATCTGGAATAATTCATCTACTAGTTTTATAAACCATCAGACATATTGGGCGGCGGCATGCGCTGACGCCCAGGCCCACTGGAAATTATAACCACCTAAATGGCCCGTCACATCCAGCACCTCACCGACAAAATACAAGCCTTTCTGCTTTTTACTTTCCATGGTTTTGGAAGAAACTTCAGTGGTATCGACGCCACCTAAAGTCACCTCTGCGGTACGGTAGCCTTCGGTACCTGACGGTTTGACTTCAAAGCTGTGCAGGCGCGCTGCAATCTGCTCCAGTTTTTCATCACTCAGCTGCCCGATGGCGCTTTCCGCCTGTTCCGGCCAGATCAGCTGTTGCAGCTCTGCCACCACACTTTTCGGTAAATGTTCGGCCAGTAAGGTACGTAACAGCACTTTCGGCTGGCTGGATTTTTTGGCTTTAAAAAACTCGGCTAAATCCACGGCCGGCAGGAAGTCGATATGAAAACTTTGGCCGACATCCCAGTAATTGGACAGCTGCAGCGAACTTGGTCCGCTTAAACCGCGGTGAGTAAACAGCAAAGCTTCGGTAAAGCTGTTTAGCGTATTGGAAAGTGTGGCCTCTACAGCATTACCACTGAGGCGGGTGGTGACTTCTTTAAAACTGTCGGAAAAGGTAAACGGCACCAAGCCGGCACGGGTCGGATAGACATGATGGCCAAACTGCTTGGCAATTTCATAACCGATTCCGGACCCTCCCAACGTCGGAATGGACAGGCCGCCACTGGCGATCACCACAGATTCTGCCTGAAAATAACCTAAAGTGGTTGCGACCTGAAAACCCAAATCATCTATGGCGGTCATGGCTTTGACTTCACAGCTGGTTTTAATCTCGACCAGACCGGTTTTGTCACACTCGGCCAGCAGCATATTCAGAATGTCTTTGGCGCCATTTAAGGTAAACAGCTGCCCATGTTTACGTTCTTCATAGTCAATGCCATATTCGCAGACCAGCCCGATAAAATCCCAATTGGTATAGCGGCTGAGCGCGGAAATCACAAAATGCGGATTATGTGAAATATAGTTGCTTGGCTCGACATAGAGGTTGGTGAAATTGCATTTACCACCGCCCGACATCAGGATTTTCTTGCCAACTTTATTGGCTTTTTCCAGCACCAATACTTTGCGTCCGCGCTGGGCAGCCATATAGGCGGTCATTAAACCAGACGCACCGGCACCCAAAACTAGAACATCGTATTGATTTGCTGTTGCCATGTTGCACCGAGAGAAAATGAAAGCGGACTATTATAGACTTTATCGTTTGATGATGCCGCATTTTCCAGATTGAAATGTGCGCAGAATATTTACTTTTCCTATAAAGCAGGAATGGTCTATCAATAAACCAAATCATCGTTAGCAAGGCCACATTTTACTGTTTCAAGGTGATTTTTTACGCGGCAAAGTCGTGTTTATTCGATCTGGTTTTATTTTTAAGTTGTTTTAAATCAATAGTTTAGTATTTATTAAAGGGGCATTGTTGTTCAGAATAAATAGCAATTTTTAGACATATTTTTTATGTCATGACTTTGTCTCTTGGGGAACACAATGAATAAAACATTATTAAGCCTGGCGGTAATTTTGAGTATTGCTCTCACTGGCTGCGGTGGCAGTGACAGCAATACGGCAGCATCTTCAAATCCATCTGCACCGGCTCCTGTGACGCCAACTTCACCTGGTTCAACACCTGATACCACGCCTGTCACTGCCAGCTTGATCAATGACGTTCGCTTTGCAGATCTGGCCACCGAATTTAGTGCCCAGACTTTTGGTCTGGACAGCTGGAATCCGAAAGCGATGGTGGTGCATCAGGATATTTTGTATGTGGCCAATGACAGCGCCGAGGCAAGCATTTTGCGTTATGACCTGAAAGCCAAGCGAGTCTTGAGTTCGATCCATGCCCAGAATATTTCCGGCATTGGTCGGCCGTGGAATCGGCTGTTTGATTTAAGTGTACATAACGACCGCTTATATGCGGCTTCTTATTCGTCTAACCGGGTCGATGTCTTTGATTTAGGCTCAGGCGAACCACAATTTCTGATGTCGTTGGGAACCGGCAGTTGGTCGGGTGATCAGCACAATACCGTGGTGGTGCATCCCATGTCGGTGGCAGCGAATGATCAATATGTATTTGCCACAGATACGCATAGCCGGATTAATGTCTGGAAGCAAAGTGAGATCAGTAGCACCAATCATTTAAAAGCCAAAAAATATGCACGTTTGTCCTTGCCGAACTGTGGTTATAACTGTAGTGCGCGTTTGGAAGCTGTCGGTAATTTGCTGTATGCCAGTTTTAATAATGGCATGAGCTATGTATATGACCTGACTCATCTTGAAGAAGGCGCAACCAACGTGGCGGCGACGCGACAGGAAAATGTGGGAACACGGGTATTTCATGCCGCGGATGACCAGCGTTTTTATGCAGCCCATACTTCAGGCCGGATCGACAGTTCAGCTTTACCAAATACGCAAAATCTACAGAATATTTTTCCAGCCGCAGTTATGTGCTGCAAGATGGTGAAAGTTGGGAAACCCTGACCAATGAAAACCTGCGCCATTTTTATATGGATAATATTTTATCGGCAAATTTACAGCATCTGGGGCAAAATTACCCCGGCCTATGCGCGTGAATGGGTGATTATGATTACCAATTTTGCCTATCTGGTGAATAGCCCTGAGTTTAAACACATCTGGTTTAACCATAAAGCGGTCATGGGGCATGACTTCTTTGGCAACAAGGGCCAAGTGGTCGGAGATGGCGGTTACTTTACCGCAGCGGAGTATCAAAAATATTATGATGAGATTATGAACCGTGGCAAAGTGATGCTCGGGGTGACCACCGTGGGCGGCGGTTTAGGTGGACGAAATGTGCTGGGAGTCGATACCTGGCTGTTCTATGCGCATTATTTTAATACCAGTATTGGCATTGTGGGCCATGAGTTCGGCCATCACTGGGGCAGCCACGACAGCGCCTGGGCCAAAGGTGGCTATGGTTTACAGGAAATTAATCAGCAATTGCATCAATATTTACAGCGTAAACAGCGCTTGCCGTATATGGACCCAGAGCTGAATAAATTCCACTTAACGCCACGGGCTGAGCTCTATAACGGGGTCGCAGAAAATATGCGCCGACCACGTCCGGATTCACATGTGAATCATCTGGAGCGCTATTTTGCCGCCAATCCATTGCCAGAGACCAATCAGCCTTAAGTTCTGATTTTTTCTTCCATCCAGTTGAAACTGTATCCGCTGGATGGAAGCCCGATTGAGGACGTGACAACAGACGAACTTTGAATTTCACAGCACATACAGATCATCAACAAAACTTTCATCAGACTTTTTTATGATCTGTTTATATGAAGATGTCGAGCTTCAACTTGACGCAGTTGCACTTTGATTTGCTTAACAATAAACAGAAATGTCGGCTAGACATCTATATCTGGTATCGGACTTTATAAAAAAGGAAAAAATCAATGAATCAAACCGCGGGGCTGGATCAGCTCAAACAATACAACCTGATCACCTATATTCTGTATATCGTCGGCTTTTTTGTCGGTGTTACGCCAATTATTGCCATTATCATGAATTATTTAAAACGCGCGGAAATGCGTGGTACCTGGCTGGAAAGTCATGTGAACTGGCAAATCAAAACCTTTTGGGTGACGCTGATTGCCTATCTGGTCGGTGCGGTTCTGACCACCATTCTGATTGGTTTTATTGTGCTGTTGCTGGCCTTTATCTGGCATATCTACCGTTTGGTGAAAGGCCTGATGGCGCTAAACAATAACCAGCCGGTATCATAAATAGACTGCACTTGAAGCTAATGCTTTAAAACGCGCGTCCCTGTAGCCCGCCAGTATGAATCAGTAAAATTTTCTGGTCTGGCCCAATTTTATCTTGATCAATCAGATCAAAGATGCCGCGCAGCATTTTGCCGGTATAAGCCTGCTCCAGCGGAATGTTATAACGCTGCTCAAACGTCTGAATAAACTGGATTAATTCGGGTGTGGTTTTGGCATAACCGCCACAGCAATAATTATCCAGAATACGCCAGTTGCGTTTGGTCGTGAGCTGCGCGACCTCCTGAGTTAAAAAATCACCTTTTAAGGCCGAAAATCCCAACAATTGCTGATGTTGCTGGCTGGCCTCAATCAATCCGGCAAGCGTACCACCCGTACCGACAGCACAGCAGATTAGATCGAATTGCGCATCTTCCGCTGTCAGAATTTCCCGGCAGCCTTGAACCGCCAGCGCATTGGTGCCACCTTCCGGAATCAGATAAAAATCGGGATATTGCTGTTGCAGGCGCTGCAAAAAATCGGGCTGATCTTTCTGGCGATAGGCATTTCGGGAGATAAATTCCAGCTGCATGCCAAATTGCTGTGCCGTGGCCAAGGTCGGGTTTAGAGGACGCTGCGCCAGTTCTTCACCGCGAATCATGCCTAGACTCTGAAAACCAAACTGGTGTGCGGCAAAAGCGGTTGCAGCAATATGATTGGAATAGGCTCCGCCAAAGGTCAGTACTTTTTCAAACCCCTGTTGCCGGGCGGCCAGCAGGTTGTATTTCAGTTTAAAAAACTTGTTGCCCGAAATCTGCGGATGAATCAGATCCAGCCGCTTGATGCTGATGCGCTGGTGGCGATATTCAATGTGCTGATAAGGCACTTGCTGGGCAATAGAATCAAACATAGACAGAACGGAACGTTTTTGACAATTCTAACTGAAAACGGGGCGCGGTCAGTAAAGACATTTAAATAATCTCTCACGATAAAAGCTGGATCAGGCTTGCATAAAAACAGTAACTGTGTAAAAAATAAACAGATAGACCTTGCAGAAAGGGAGAATAATGATGAAAAGAATCATCTTCCTGCTTATTTTAATCCAGGGCGCTTTACTGGCAGCTTGTGACCCGACCAGAGATTTAAACCAGCCGAAAACGGAAGAAACACGCAGCATGATTATTGGCGGTGTGCCGGTGCATGATCAGGATTATCTGGTGCCCAAGCAAGAAGCGAGTGTGAGGCCAGAGCAGACCGATCCATCACAGATTTATTAATATTGTATTTAATTGATGATCTTGAAAAGCGCTCAGGCCATGCTGGTATCTGGGCGCTTTTTTATGGCAAGCAAATTTCAGCAGATTGATTAAAATACGGAGTGAATTTTATAAGGTCAGTATAAAGATCTATAGTGAAAAATATCGTGAAAATCAAAACAACTGGTAAAAAATAGGAAGATATTCAAAGTACTTGCTTGTAAAATGCCGGCAGATCATTGTATTGGATAGGACTGTGGAATCCGTTTTTATTTTGGGATCAATTGCGCTGGCATTGATGTTGGGGGCCATGAGTCCGGGGCCAACATCAATTTATGTGGCGAAAAACTCGATTGCGATTTCACGTCAGCATGGTCTGTTTACCGCGCTGGGCACCGGTTTGGGCGCAGCCATCTTTGGTTTGCTTGCGGTGCTGGGCTTACAGGCCTTTTTACTGGCTGTGCCATCGGCTTATCTGGCCTTAAAAATTTGTGGCGGTTTATACCTGCTGTGGCTGGCATTTAAAATTATTAAACATGCCAAAGACCCGATTCAGGCCGATCATGCTGCCGGCACACAAATGTCCTTACACCGTGCTTTTATGACCGGTCTGATTACCCAATTGTCGAATCCTAAAATTGCCATTGTGCTGGCCAGTATTTTTACCGCGCTATTACCCAAAGAGATTCCGCTGTATTTTTATTTTGTCCTGCCTATTCTGTGTTTCTTTATTGATGCCGGCTGGTGTTCCTTGCTGGCGGTGGCACTATCGGCGGAAAAACCGCGCGCAGTCTATTTAAAGTTTAAAAAAGTGTTTGATCGTGCGGCCGGTGTGGTGATGACGCTATTGGGGCTAAAACTGATTTTTGGTATGAAATAGATGGTTTAAATTGTATTGATCGTTGATCAATATATCTCAAAAAAGCCTCCGTTTTGTCGGAGGCTTTTTTATCTTAGAACATATTTTCTTCAGAATTGGCAGAAATCCGGTGGATGGATAAATCTGCGCCATTAAATTCTTCTTCCTGACTTAGACGAATCCCCATCAGCAGTTTAAGCATGCCATAAATCAGGAAACCACCGGCCAGTGCAATCAGAATTGCCAGCGCTGTGCCGAACAGCTGGGAGATCAGGGATACGCCCCCCATACCACCAAGCCATTGCTGCCCAAAGATACCGACTGCCAGTCCACCAAAAGCACCACATACGCCATGCAAGGGCCAGACACCAAGCACATCATCAATCTTGAGTTTATTCTGGGTATAGGTGAAGAGTTTGACAAACATAATCCCGGCGATGCCGCCAATCACAAAGGCACCGAGTGGATGTACCACATCGGAGCCGGCGCAGATGGCCACCAGACCGGCAAGTGGACCATTATGTAAAAAGCCCGGGTCATCTTTGCCTGCAATTTTAGCGGCTATTGTGCCCCCGACCATCGCCATTAAAGAATTGATCGCCACCAGTCCGGAAATGGCATCCAGACGCTGGGCACTCATCACATTAAAGCCAAACCAGCCGACAATTAAAATCCAGGAACCCAAAGCCAGAAAAGGAATCGACGAAGGCGGATGCGCACTGATACGACCATCTTTTTTATAGCGACCATAACGCGCGCCCAGCAGAATCACCGCGGCCAGTGCAATCCAGCCCCCCATGGCATGCACCACCACCGAACCGGCAAAATCATGGAAACTGGCACCAAAGCTGTGTGCCAGCCAGCGTTGCAGACCAAAGTTGCCATTCCAGATCATCCCTTCAAAAAATGGATAAATCAGCGCCACCAGAAATAAGGTCGCCAAGGCCTGCGAACGCATTTTGGCACGTTCGGCAATCCCACCAGAAATAATGGCCGGAATCGCCGCTGCAAAGGTCAGCAGGAAAAAACAGCGCATCAGGTTATAGCCATGATCGGCCGCCAGAGTGGTCGAGCTATGGAAAAAATGCTGGCCATAGGCAATGTAATAGCCCACCAGAAAATAGGCCACTGCAGAAATAGCAAAGTCTGTGAGAATCTTGCTTAGGGCATTGACCTGATTTTTATGCCGAACGGTGCCGAGCTCTAAAAATGCAAATCCGGCATGCATGGCCAGCACCAGCACTGCACCAAGAAGGAGAAATAATAAGTCGATATTTGGCATTGTGCGTTCCAATTGAGTGCACGGGATCAGGAAAAGAAACTCAGTATATCGAGGCGAATAGATTGTAAAAGAGGGGCAGACTGCGGAAATTTTGATGAAGAATTTCGTGAAATGAATAAGACTCGATATAAAGCACAGTGCGGTTTTTTGCACCAAATCAAGTCTTTTTTGAACGCTGTAAAATTCAATATTATTGGCTATTTTTGAAGGATTTAAATTGATTGATACAAAGATGTGCAGCAGTTTGTATGTTTACGGTGCATTTTGAAACAGGCTGGACTGTTTAGAAAATTTTAAAAATTAAGGCGAAAATTGCTGCGAGGGCTAATGTGGTTGCGTGTAGGAACAGAAAAAGTGCGAAAAAATAGCAAGGAATACTGGATGTAAAACAAAAGAACCCCATTAGCGGGGTTCTGTTTATAAAAGTGACTTAGCTCAAGAGAACTGAATTAATCAGTAAAATGTACTGGAATCCATTGATAGCTTTTACCATCTTTTGAATAAATATGGCCGATGCCCGGGAACGGTAAATGCGCGGCCGCAATAGTCTGACCGTCTTTGGCATATTCAGCAAAATGCTTTAAGCGAGTTTCGACTGCTGCTTTCGGGTCAATATCGAATTCAATGGCGGTTTCAGGTTTATCAAACTGAATGGTATGCGAATGCACAATATCGCCAATAAACACCAGTTCCTGCTGCTCATGCTTTAATTTAAAACTGTAATGTCCCGGTGTATGCCCGAATGATGGCTTAAATTGAATATCACCAAATGCTAAAGATTTGTCTGAAAAGACTTTAATATTTTTCGCTTTTTCATAAGGTGCTAAAGCCGCTTTGATTTTTTCCACCGTACCCAAAAAGCCAGCCTGTTTATCTTTAGGCAGTTTTTTTACAGTATTGGGATTGAGCCAGAAATCATATTCAGTTTTGGCAATATGCAAGGTTGCATTGGGATAATTGGCTACACCATTATTGGAAATCCCACAGACATGGTCAGGGTGTAAATGTGTCAGAAAGACACCATTCACTTGTTCAGGCTGATGGCCTGAGGCTTTTAAATTGTTATAGATTGAACCTAAGTGATCGCCAAAACAGCTGGCTGCACCGCTATCAACCAGATAAAGCTGACTGCCGGTATTCACCAGAAAGGCATTGACGGAGGTCTGGATGCCTTTGGCTTGATCGGCATAGTATTTTTTCAGAATCTCGCTGACTTCCTGATCTGCCGCACCTTTAAATTGTGAGCGGTTGAGATAGTTGGTGCCATCGAGCAGGGCGGTAATCTGATAAGGCCCAAACTGATGCTGATAATAGCCCGCGACCTGTTTTTGTTGGGGGATGGTCGGTTCAGCGGCTTGGACTGTGGTGAAAGTTGTAGTGCTTAGGCTTAGAGCGAGAAGGATTGGTTTTAAAGTTTTCATGGGTTCTTATAAATTATTAAGGAAGAAATTGTTTTAGCACGTTTTTATAAATATATTAATGCTTATATTTAATCAATTGATTGACAATTAAAAAACTATGCGAGATGTAATTAAGTTGTTAAAAAACTATCATCAATATTTAGAACAGGTTATTTCAGAGTTAGAGAAATATTCAGATGAGGTCTTCATTGAAAGGTTCATACAAGAACAAGAGAAAAATAAAGTATCAGATCTGTATCAATCGATTAGATTAATGCGTGGCAGTATTTATCAAAGTAAAAATATAAGCAGCACAGTTTTGACATTGATTGATAGTTGGCAACAAGAACAGCAGATTTTCTTTGCTAATTCAATTGAATCAGAATTGGATAATTTAACAATTGTATTTAGGGGATTTTCGCATGTATTGCCAGAAACCAATCTGCCAACTTTTGGTGAGGGTGGATTGTATTTTTTGCTTGAAGGTTCTCAGGTCTTAATTACTAATTATAAAATTATTCATGGTTTCGCTATTGCTTGTACACCAATTTTTAATCGTTTAGATGAAAAAATAAACAAAGAAATAAATCCTAAGTTTGAGAATAAAGTACAGCAGGTCAATGAACTAATAAATGACTTGAAACTTTATAAGGGTGAAGCATCTGCTCGCAAGACTAAAGAAATCTATAAACGAAAATATAAAAGCTATAAAGATACAGTACACCTTTATGAAGCATTTATTATCTTACTGATTGTCCTTTCACTAGCTTTGATTTTTGCACAATTATATGCAAGAAATTTCTTTGAAACCTTGAGTTTAGTAAATGTTATTACTGTTAAGGTGGCAATAATTGGGGTAGTTGTGACCTTGTTCACATATTGTTTTAAGCAAATTGGTTTTTATCGAAAAATTTCAGAGCAAGCACATCAAACGTACATGGAGTTAGAAGCATTACCTGAATTTCTTACTCACTTGCCTGAAGAAAAACAACATGAAATTCGAGCAGATCTAGCAAAGCGTTATTTTGGACAAAATTTATTTGATTCAATAAAAGAAGATTCAGCTTCTATTCAAGAACAGGCAAAAGCGAATGCTGAAGTTTTAAAATCAACATCAGTTCTGTTAGAAGTGATTAAAAAGCAGAATTCTCAGTCGTAATTTATTTTATTGGAGGCGACATGGATGTCGCCGTTCACTTGTGGTACAGGGACGTATCATCAAGTGAACAAGAGATTTTTGTTACTTTTGATCTTTCAAAAGTAAGGGAATGCCTATGCAAAGCAAATATATTTTATAACGCAGATTAAAATGGGGCTGTGATTCAATAATCCTCTCCCTAACCCTCTCCTTTAAAAACGGAGAGGGAACTTAAAGGCATAAAAAAGCCCCTACAACGTAGAGGCTTTTTCTCATCTTAATCTCAAATATTAAGACACTTTATCACCCGGTTTGGCACCAGATTCAGGTGAAATCACCCAAACACCTTCGCCATTACCCGCAGCGAGTACCATACCGTTCGAGATACCAAAACGCATCTTACGTGGTGCAAGGTTTGCATTCACAGAGAGTAATCGCTATTTATAGAATGGGATATAAGAAAGACTATTATTTTGATTGATTTAATATTTTCTCAATGTCCTTAGAGAAATCGACAAGCTCGAACTCTCCAGTATCGCAATTTGCTAACTTACAAACTTCTTCTTCATACTCATCAGAACCCATTGAAGCTATCGCTTTTTGCTTCCAATACTCTGCTTTTTTTATACTTTGTAACTTTTTAGGTAATCGAAAATTATACTCATCGACAAGTGTTCTTTGTGCGATAGGTGAACCTTGTTCGCCTGCTTTTTCTAAGAATTTTAGATATTTGGTGGGATCATATTCAAAGTGTTGAGCTAGTAAATACGAGGCATAAGCATTATTTTGATCTGATAATTTTTCAATAGGGCTTATATCAATTTCAGATTTTAGTTCAGTTTCTTTGAAGAATAATACGAATTCAAGAAGAGCCATAGATGCAGATGGATCACCCTGTAAAATATATTTATTTAAGGTCGCAAGGTATTTTCTTTTTTCTACATTAATATACTGATTGATCTTTGCTTCATTATTTTCTTTTAATAATTGATCTAATTCAGGTGAATATGAAATTGAGTTCGGTGCTGATGGATCAGACATTAATGAATTTATAAGCTTTTGATATTTATCTTTCGCTATTTGAATAGTCGGACTAAATTTATATGTTATTTCATTTTCAGTGGAATGTACCATCAGTGAGATGAACAAACTAATAATCAATATGGATATTTTTCTTAACATGGTTGTACCTTTTTATATGAAAAAGGCTTCCGAAGAAGCCTTATTTTAAAAATATCAATTAAGACACTTTATCACCTGGTTTAGCACCAGATTCAGGTGAAATCACCCAAACACCGTTGCCATTGCCCGCAGCGAGTACCATACCGTTTGAAATACCAAAACGCATCTTACGTGGTGCAAGGTTTGCCACCATCACCACCAGTTTGCCTTTTAAGTCTTCAGGCTTATAGAACTCACGAATACCGCTAAATACGTTACGTGGCTCAGCTTCACCCACATTTAACGTCAATTGAAGAAGCTTGTCAGAACCCTCAACGTGAGCTGCTTCTAAGACTTCAGCCACACGTAGGTCAACTTTCATAAAATCATCAATATTAATGATTTCAGCTTCACCGACTTTCGGTTCTGGCTTTTTCTCAGCTTTCTTCTCTTTTTTCTTTTCCGCTTTTGGTGCTTCCGCAGGCGCAGCTAAAGAATCTTTAGATGCATCGACCATCGCTGCGACCGCTTTCGGGTCAACACGTTGCATGAGCGGTTGGAACAATGCAATTTCATGACCAACTAATACAGTTTTACGTGATGCAAAGTCAAAGCTGTCGAGTTGTAAGAAGGCTTGAACTTGTTCAGCCAATGTTGGCAATACAGGCGCCAAGTAAACCGCCAATTGACGGAACAGGTTAATCCCGACAGAACACACATCATGCACTTGCTGTTCTTCGCCTTCAATTTTCGCAAGCGCCCAAGGCTTTTTCTCGTCGATGTATTGGTTGGCTTTATCCGCCAGTGCCATAATTTCACGAATCGCAGTAGAGAATTCACGTGCTTCGTATGCTTGCGCGATTGAATCACCAGCGTCAATAAAGCTTTGCACCAGTTCAGGCTCGGCACAGGTTGCACTTAACTTGTTATCAAATTTGGTGTTGATGAATTTGGCACAACGGCTGGCAATATTCACTACTTTACCCACCAAGTCAGAGTTTACTTTCTGCACAAAATCATCCAGATTCAGGTCAGAATCTTCAACTTTATCAGACAGTTTAGACGCGAAGTAATAACGCAGATATTCCGGATTCAAGTGCTGTAAATAGGTTTCTGCTTTAATGAAGGTGCCGCGAGATTTCGACATCTTCTGACCATTTACAGTCAAGAAACCGTTTACAAATAAACCGGTTGGGGTGCGGTAGTTGGCACCTTCCAGCATTGCTGGCCAGAACAGCGCGTGGAAATAGACAATATCTTTACCAATGAAGTGATAGACCTCATTGTCAGAATCTTTTTTCCAGTAATCATCAAAATTCAGGTCTGGACGTTTGGTTTTGACGTAGTTTTCAAAGCTCGACATATAGCCAATAGGTGCATCAACCCAAACGTAGAAATATTTATTTGGCGCATCCGGAATTTCAAAGCCGAAGTAAGGTGCATCACGAGAAATATCCCAATCCGATAAACCTGCTTCAAACCATTCATCTAACTTGTTGGCGATTGAAACAGGTAAACGACCTTCGTCACGTGTCCATTTTTGCAGGTATTCACCAAAGTTTGGCAATTTAAAGAAGTAATGATCTGACGATTTCTCGACAGGTGTTGCACCGCTTAACGTCGATTTTGGATTTAACAGTTCAGTGGCGTTATACGTAGTTCCGCAGACTTCACATGAGTCGCCGTACTGATCTTCGGCTTTACATTTCGGGCAGGTGCCTTTAATGAAACGGTCCGACAGGAACATGCCTTTTTCCGGGTCGAACAGTTGTGTCACAGGACGAACGGCAATATTGCCGGCATCACGGTTCTTGAGATAAATTTCTTGCGCGCGCGCCTTGTTGGTGTCGCTATGGGTAGAATCATAATGATCAAAATCGACCTTAAAGCCGGCAAAATCACGCATATGTTCGGCCTGAACATTGGCAATCTGCTGTTCTGGTGAAATACCGTTGGCTTCAGCACGTAGCATGATGGCGGTACCGTGAGCATCATCCGCACAGACATAAGTCACTTCATGGCCCATTGCACGCATGGCACGAACCCAGATATCTGCCTGGATATAACCGAGTAAGTGGCCCATATGGATTGGACCATTGGCGTATGGAAGGGCGTTGGTGACTAAAATTTTACGCACGGATTAACTCTCTCATTCGTATTCATTATGCAATGTCCGCGATTTTACCTTAGATGATGCAGGCTTGCACAAGGGAATCGGTGAATTCTTTTCAGGACCGGATAAAATCTGCATTTCTGTGCCGAAAAAACAGAAAAAACCAAGTCTTTGACTAAGATTTATAATTCCTGTGGCTGCACTGGCTTAACCTTCGTTTAAATACCCGTTAAACTAGGGCATTCGGTTGTATATCCAGATTTGGAGTAACTTTATGTCGTGGCTTTCTTCACTAAAATCGGTCTTTGCTCCTGCACAGGAGGTGAAAGAGGAAGAAATCCAGAAGGTACTGCAAAACTATGTACTTCCTGCTTCCCAAAACGCACTCAAAGAGCGTATTTCTCAGGTCAATGTACAGGGACAAATCCTGCAATTAACTATCAATACTTATCCGGAAGAAAAACAGTATTTGCAGCAGATTCATGATGAACTGGCCGATGTACTCGAGCAATGCGGCATCAAGGAACTGAATCTGCATGTGGTGCAGCAAAAAACCGGGGCGAAAAAAGAGGGCGGCTGTGGTCATAACCATGCCGAAGGTGAAAGCTGTTCCAGCAAGCCACAAGTTGCAGCAAAATCCAGTCTGCCACCTGTGGTCGATGCTTCGGCAAGTTCAGATGCGCTCAAGCAAGCCAATGCCAACTATCAACCCCAGCAAGAAGAAGCGCCAATTCAAAAAGCTGCACCGCAGCAGCGTGATGTGCCAAAACATCCACGTATTCAAAACGTAATTCTGGTGTCATCCGGTAAAGGTGGGGTTGGAAAATCAACCACTACCGTTAATCTGGCCTTGGCGATGCAACAGCTGGGTCTGAAAGTGGGTGTATTGGATGCCGATATTTATGGCCCGAGTATTCCAACCATGCTCGGCAATGCCGGCCAAACCCCGATGATTGAAGCCGAGCATTTTGTGCCTTTAGATGCTTATGGGATGGCGGTGCTGTCGATTGGTCATTTAACTGGTGATCATAATACCCCGGTGGCTTGGCGTGGACCAAAAGCTACGGGTGCCCTGATGCAGTTATTCAATCAGACCTTGTGGCCAGATTTAGATGTACTGGTGATTGATATGCCGCCGGGAACCGGTGATATCCAGTTAACCCTGGCGCAGCGTATTCCGGTCACGGGTGCCGTAATTGTCACTACACCGCAAAACGTAGCCTTAATGGATGCGACCAAAGGCATTGAGCTGTTTAACCGTGTACAGATTCCGGTGATAGGTGTGATTGAAAATATGTCGACGCACATCTGTTCTAACTGTGGTTTTGAAGAGCAAATTTTTGGGACCGGTGGTGGCGATCAACTGGCCGAGCAATACGATATTCCATTACTGGGCCGTTTGCCGCTGAATGTACAGATTCGTGAAAATGCCGATGCCGGTAAACCGTCTGTGATTGCCGAAGATGATGCAGCCGACAGCTATCGGGAAATTGCCCAGAAAATTATGGATAAACTGCCAAAAGCAGACAAAGACCAGAACCGGATTTTTTAATTCTGTAATGTAGTGAATAGAAAAAAGCCCAATCTTCAGATTGGGCTTTTGTTTTAGGCAGATGATAAACCGGATGGCGTCGATTTTTGCTTTCTGGCTTGCAGCACATTAACAGCCACTGCAATCACCACCATGATGGTACCGGCAATATCGGTATAGGTTTCCGGAATAATCATCATTAAGGCACCCACCCCCATGAAAATTCGCCAGAACCAGTTTAAACCGGTTTTGAAATAGCCCTCGACCGCCGCGCCCAAGGCTAGAATCCCAATAACCGAAGTCACGGTAATGCTGACAATGGTGGTCCAGGCCGGGAAGGCAAATTCACGCGCATTAACGGCCACATTGGTGGTATCAATCATCAGCATGGCCGGGTTATATACAAACAGGAACGGCACAATAAAACCGGCCAGTGACAGTTTCAGTGCCTGAAAACCGGTCCGCATCGGGTCGCCGCCAGCAATCCCGGCACCGGCAAAGGCGGCCAGCGCCACTGGCGGGGTGATATTGGCAAACAGACCAAAATAGAACACAAACATGTGCGCTACCAAGGTCGGAATATCAAAATGGGCCAAGGCTGGTGCAGCCATGGTCGCGGTAATGATATAGGCCGGAATCGAAGGCAGGCCCATGCCCAGAATCATGGAAGCCAGCATGGTAAAGAACAGGGTCAGGAACAGGCTGCCCGCACCAATACTCATAATGGATGAAGTCATGACAGTACCGAAACTGGTCAGGCTGACCACCCCAATGATAATCCCGACCACCGCACAGGCCGCCATCACCGATAAGGACTGCCGGGCACCATCGGCCAGGGCATCCAGAATCTCCCGAATTCCCATGCGGGTAGATTTTCTAAAGGCTGCCACAATAACCGTAAGCACAATGGTATACACCGCGGCATAACTGACCGGAATTGACTGGAACAGGAAAAACACCAGCGCCACAATCGGAATCAGCAAATGTCCGCGCTCTTTTAGCACTTCTTTAACCCGAGGTAAATCTGCTTTGGGTACCCCTTTTAGGTTGTCTTTCCCGGCACGAAAATGGACTTGGGCCATCACGCCTAAATAATACAACAGCGCCGGCAGGGTCGCGGCTAAGGCAATGGTACCATAACTGACGCCGGTGGTTTCCGCCATAATAAAGGCACTGGCGCCCATCACTGGCGGTAAAATCTGTCCACCGACCGAAGCACTGGCTTCCACGGCGCCGGCAAAATTTTTGTGATAGCCAATCTTTTTCATCAGCGGGATGGTAAAGGAACCGGTGCCGACCACATTCGCCACTGCTGTACCATTAATACTGCCCATAAAGCCACTGGAAATAACCGCCACCTTGGCCGGGCCACCCTGTTTATGTCCGGCCAGTGCCATGGCCAGATCATTAAATAATTTGCCCATCCCCGATTTGGCCAGAAAAGCGCCAAATAAAATAAACAGGAAAATGAAAGTCACCGATGCGCCAATCGCCGATGAATACAGGCCTTCGGTTTTCAGATACATCTGCCCGAAAATATCACTCACGGTATAAGGTCGGGTCAGTAGCCGTTCCGGCATCCAGTTAAAATGACTGATAAAAGGATAAGCCAGGAAAATCAGTCCGAGAATCGGCAGCATCCAGCCCATGACCCGTCGTGCTGCTTCGACCACCAGCACCACGGTCATAATTGAAAACACAATATCCAGCACATTGGGAATCCCGCCGCGGGTGGTCATAATGGCCTGATATTCTTTCCATAAATATAAAAATGAGGCGAGAGAGGCGAGGGCCAGAATCCAGTCGAACCAGGCCACATGCTGGCGGGAACTGGACTGTCGTGCCGGATAAAGTAAAAATACCAGCACCAGACCAATGGCCACGTGCGCCGAGCGTTGCAGCAGTTCTGGAAGCGGGTTAAAGGTAATAAACAGATGAAACAGCGAATAGCTGATGGCAATCGCGGCAATAAACCAGCTGACCGATTTGCTGCGAGGCTGACGCGTGACCGATTCCCGGTCAAATTTTTCCAGCAGGGCCTGCTGTTCTTTTTCATCCAGCTGTTCAATGGTTACTTTTTCTTGTTGTGTCATACGCAGTCTCCTTGACCCCACCATTTCCAGAACGGTCGTTGCTGTACCGAAAAATGCACCACCGTGTAATCAGGAAAATCTTCGGCAATGGGCCAGCGTTTCTGATTGATCTGGAGCTGTCCTTGCATACGGCGTGAAATGGTCCAATGTAATTCTTTTAAACGATGATTGACCTGCATACGTACCTGGCCATTGGCTTGGCGCAGCACAGGATAATGATCCGGCGTACCGGCACCAAAGGACACCAGGTCGGTATGCGTTAAAATAAAATGCTGATCTTCACGCTGATAATGTTCCTGCCAGCGGGTTTTTTCTACCGAATGTTGCCACTGCAACTGAAACTGTGGCGCGCGAATCACACAGCTGGTGTTATGGCCTTTGCGACTCTCTTCAATCTTGACCAGAGTATAACTTTGCGGAAACCACAGGCCGAGCAGGATGACCAGCACCAACAGAAAAAGTGCAGCCCACACTGCACTTTTATAGCTGAACATTAAGGTGCTGCCACCTCATCATAATAACGTTTCGCCCCCGGATGCAGCGGTGCAACCAGACCTTGCTGGGCTTTTTCCAGAGTAATATCGGTAGCGGCCTGATGGGCATTGGCCAAATTGCCTAAATTTTCAAAAAAGGTTTTGGTCAGTTTATACACATCATCTTCAGACAGGTCGGAACGTACTACCAAGGCATTCATAATAGCCGCGGTCTGCACATCTTCTGCATTGCCATACGTGCCTTTTGGAATCACCATTGGCAGGAAGTACGACTGGTTCTGGGCAATATGTTTGACTTTATCTGCATTAATACTCACCAGTTGCAGATCAAAACTCTGTTGTAGTTCCATCAATGATGAATTTGGAATACCACTGGTCAGGAAGGCCGCATCCAGTTTGCCACCTTTTAAGGCATCGGCGGCTTCGGCATAACCTAGGTAATCGACTTTGACATCGTCATAGCTAATCCCAAAACCGTTCAGCAGGGTACGCGCATTAACTTCCACCCCGGAGTTTTGTGCACCCACGGCAATACGTTTGCCTTTTAAATCTTCAATAGAGCGAATCCCGGATTTTTTTGAAGCCACAATCTGCACATAGTTAGGATATAAAGCCGCAATTTGCTGCACATTGCCAATTTTATCTTTAAAGCTGCCTGTGCCCTGAATGGCTTCGGTCAGACTATCACTCATCACAAAAGCCATTTCGACTTTATTCTGTTTTAGCAGGTTCAGGTTTTCAACCGAAGCGCCGGTGGTCTGGGTTTTGGAGTTAACGCCGTAGGTTTTGTTATACAGTTCGGCCAGACTGGTCCCGATCACGTTATAGGGACCGGAGGCGCCACCCGTGGCAATACTGACAAAACGGGTTTGCAGTTTGTCGGCAGCAGCGGCACTGCTTTGTGGATCGGCCTGGGTGTTGTTCTGGCCCGGATCATTGGAACAAGCACTTACACCAGCTAAGGCCAGCGTCAGTAAGGTCAGTTGCGTCCATTTTTTCATTGACTTCTCCTGTGATTATTATCGTCATCCATTGTTGAAATATTGAAAGATTTCAAACTTAAAGCTGGTTCTGGTTATTCTGATTAAGGCAGCTTGTTGAGTTAAAAATTAACCGAATAATTTGAACTTGAACAGTTTTTTTACGCATTTATACAATTAGAGGTGGGTAAAAATGGACTAAAAACTCTTGATTTATTGGAGATGAACGGCCCAGTTTTGATGACTGTTATATATTCTTTAATATGTTTTTAAGTTTATGATAATTAATAATAAATATATTGTAATTGACTGTGTTTTTAGTTGAGGAATTCCTCTGTTTTGCTGCACAATGAGGCCAGTTACAATTTATTTTTTGCCTATGCCTTGCAACTCCATTACATTTGCAGCATTCGCGCATGAGGCTGGCTATGATTTCATGGTTTTTTATTGGTTTGGTGATCACCATCTTGTTGACACCTGGTCCAACCAACACCTTGCTGGCCTCTTCCGGAATTCAGGTTGGCATCCGTAAATCTTTTCATTTAATTCCCGCTGAAGCCTTTGGTTATCTGATTTCCATTACCCTGTGGGGCATACTAATCGGGCAGGTGTCGAGCCAGTTACCGTTATTGCCTACTGTACTAAAACTGTTTAGTGCGGTTTATATCATTTATCTGGCCATCAAGTTGTGGCGTACTGCCAATGTCGAACAGCAGTTTCAGCAGCCGACCATTCGTGCACGTGAACTGTTTGTGGCCACTTTACTAAATCCGAAGGCCTTGCTGTTTGCTTCTGCAATTTTTCCGGCCATCGCCTGGACCAGCGCCGCACATTATGTGGCACATATTCTGATGTTTCTGATCCTGATTATTCCCATTGCATTTTTCTGGACCCTGATTGGTTCCTTTTTGGCCAGCAATAAAATCCGCTTAATCCGGCCAATCTGCAAAAAACAGCATCCTTGCTGCTGTTCAGCTTTTCAATTCCGTTAAGTTATTCGGCGCTTTTAAGGCTTTAAATGACCCATCTACAGCAGGCAGAAAAGTCGACTTCATGCCTGCTTATTTCCATTGGTGCCGATTTCAGTTAAAGTACAGCGCAGTAAAACATTCGCTTTTGGATAGAAATAAATGGCAATTAAGTCTGATCGTTGGATTCGCGAAATGAGCGAAAAACACGGCATGATTGAACCGTATGCACATAATCAGGTTCGATTTGATGAAAATGGCAACAAACTGATTTCCTATGGCGTTTCAAGTTATGGTTATGACGTCCGTTGTGCGCGTGAATTTAAAGTATTCACCAATGTCCATTCTGCCATTGTTGATCCAAAAAACTTTGATGAAAAAAGCTTTATTGATATTGAATCGGATGTCTGCATTATTCCACCAAACTCGTTTGCCTTGGCGCGTACAGTTGAATATTTCCGTATTCCACGTAATGTTTTAACCGTGTGTCTGGGCAAATCGACCTATGCGCGCTGCGGTATTATTGTCAATGTCACGCCGCTCGAACCAGAGTGGGAAGGGCATGTGACCTTGGAATTCTCTAATACCACCAACCTGCCTGCACGTATTTACGCGGGTGAAGGCGTTGCACAGATG
Source organism: Acinetobacter sp. YH12112 (assembly GCF_013418945.1). NCBI lineage: Bacteria > Pseudomonadati > Pseudomonadota > Gammaproteobacteria > Moraxellales > Moraxellaceae > Acinetobacter > Acinetobacter sp. YH12112. The sequence goes on from NZ_VPBA01000001.1 coordinate 48,210, forward strand.
CTGTTCTTTGAATCAGATGAAGTGTGTGAAACCTCCTATAAAGATCGTGGTGGTAAATATCAGGGCCAAACCGGGGTAACCTTACCGAAAGCCTGATAGTGGAAACTTAAAATAAAAACAAGCGAGCCGTTGTGCTCGCTTGTTTTTTCTCCAATTCATTCATCGGAAAAACGGGCTTTTTGGCCCGTATTTTTTTGCAATTGATAAATTATTACGCATAATGAACAACAATTATGACTTGGTAATCGCATGTTTTTAAGGATAAAAACACATAAATAAATAGCCAAGTTCTGGATAAATAAAAGAATGATGCGGAGCATCTGGGAATAGGATGGTCGAGATGACTGAATATGGAATTGGCCTAAATTTTAGAAAAAGTTGCTTAGCTGCCTTGGTCGGGATGTTGCTAAGTTCTCCTGCATATGCTTTACAGAATCTATCCGATGAACATCTGGCAAATACCACAGGTGAAGGGATTGCCTTGCTTCCTGAAAATTTCAAAATGGTATTTCAGCGCCCGAATGATGTGTCTGCGGCATCAAGTTATACCCGTAATCTCGATAATCCGGAACAATATGACACCGGTTTTATTCGCATCATTCCGGTAGGTGAAAATTACGATAATTTAACCCTCAGTCAGACTGATGCTGCCAATCAGAGAACCAAAGCGGATATTTTTATTTATGGTCTGGCGCTCTCTGAAACCAATAACAATATAAACCAACGCTATAGTAATCAGGGGTTTGATTGGGGCAGTGCTGCGAATCCCTGGTTATTTCGCGCTGGTACAGACGAAAATATCCGTCAATTTGACAGTACGAATGCAGCGACCGATATCAGTTATATTTCTTTAGAAGCTCCTTTGGCCAAAGTGGATGCTGATGATCAGGACAATAATATTAAACTTGGGCTTTGGTTAGATGCTTTTTCACGCAGCTGGAACTCAAGTAACAAGGTGGACCCGATTACGGGGGCACCTGTCACGACCAATGCGGCCAATGATCCTGACTTATTAAAAAATCAGCGAATTCGTTTGCAATTGGTGGCCAATGGTCTAAGTCTAAGTGGTTCACAGGTTCGGTTGTTTCAAACTATGCCTTCTACCAATGCGGTAGAAAGTCAGACTTTAGGTATGGCCAGTCTTATTCGTCTGAATACCAATGATAATCCTGAAGCTCTAATTTATGAAAATACCCAGGCCAATAAAGAACTGCTCAATGCCAGAGGCTTGCGTATAAGTACAGCAACCCTCAATGATGGTACCGCGGTTACGCCTGCACTCGACCGTTCTTTAGCCCCAATTTTCCATGCTGAAGAAGGTTTGTATTTGTATAGCCCCAACATCAATTTAGTGCTCGGCAATATGCACCAACCGTTTATTTTGGGCTCGGAAGGCCAGAATATTATTTTAGAAGTGACCCGTATACCGAATGTCCCTGAAATTTATAAACAGATTTATACCTATTATGCCGATATTGATGGCGATAACACCGAGATCAACCCTGCTGACTATAAAGGCTCAACCTGTAATGTTGCTTATTGTGGCTCTAATATTTCCCAAGTACTTTCAGGGGCAGGAACCACCAACTATCAGGGAACCAATGCAACACATAGCAGTATTTCAATTGGTAGTGTGACACGTGATCCGACCACGAATCTGTTAAAAGCCAACACTGCGAGTAATTCTACCGGTGTGGTATTTAGAAGTCCGCATGCAACTACAGCACCTGTAAACTTGGGCTCGGTGGCAATTGATGGTGTGCTGATCCAGCACTTGAAGTTTAAGACCACGGGACTATAAGAGGGAACTTGAGATGCTGAAAAAAATCTGTTTTCCACTGACCCTTTGTGTCAGTACATTCAGTTCTGCTCAACTGGTCAGTTTAAATCAAGATGAACTGTTAAATACGGTCGGGCAGGGCGGTGCCGATTTAAGCTGGACGCTTTCTTTAAACCATAAATATGCCAATGACATGAGTCTCAAGAATATTTCCGAACTCAGTAATGGTGAGGTCACTACGGCAAATTATCAGTATGAATGTAGCAATGATGTGTTATGCCGTTTTGCTTTTTCTCCCAATAATCATCGTGATGAAAATGGTCAGAAGTGGCTGGTGTTTAAACAGATTCAGGGCACGATTCAGATTGATAAATTCTCCTTGGAAGGCACCACCATTATTAATAAGGATAAAAATCCACAAACAGCGATGCTGCTTAAATTTTATGATCAGCATCCTCTGAAAATCAGGAATCTAGGTTTTGCGAGTCTGGCGGTTGAGTCAGGTAATGAAGGTTATTTAAACAATACCCGCTATACCACCTATAACAATGGTTCTCAGGTTCCTTCATTTGATCAGGGACAGGAACAGGGATTCATGGGACTGAATGTTCATGGCAACTTGCATCTGTCAGGAGATATTAAAATTTTCAGTTATAACTGCTCAGGAGCTGCAACCAGCCGCTGTTAAGCGTTGGGATTTCAAAAGGACATTGAAATGAATAAAACAATAAAATTAAATGTACTTGCCTTATCTATCTGTTTAGCTCAGCAGGCATACGCACTACAGCCTATTTCTGATCGTAGTCTCAGTCAGGTGACAGGGCAGGATGGTATTTCTATTACCCATGAAGTTTCGAAGGTGACAATTGATCAATTGAACTGGGTGGACTATCACAATACCGGCAGTATGAAACTGGGGATGCATGATATTGAAGTGCTCAGCTCGGGGGGGCAGAATATTAAAAGTACCCTTGATGTTGACGTTGGTACCACAGCAAATGGTGTCGGCATGCATATCCAGGCGAGTATTTCGCCATTTAAATCTACGGTTCAGAACATCATGCTCATTTGTGAGCCGAACTGTGGTGATAACCAAACAGATCAGAACCTGGGGTCTTTAAGCTTTCATACTATTTCACCGCTACGTTTTAACCTAATTACCAGTAATGGATTATTTAACCGAAATGATCTGGCTCATTTAGATTTTGAGCTTAAAAATGCCAGTATTTCTTATGGTCTAAATGGCCAGAACCTGACCTTAAAAGATTTTAACTTTAACCTGTCTGCAGATGGGTATATGTATTTGGATCAGGATGAGGGGATTGTGCTGGCAACTAAAAACAGTCCTACTGGCCAAGACCATATTGTAAATTTAGGACGGGTAGAAGATCTGACCAATGTATCCGATAACCGGTCAGGAGCAACCAATCCAGGGGTGAATATCGATTTACGTTATGGTCCAGAGGGAAGCCAGAATAACCTGATTCGTATGGGAGCTTCTGGAGCAGTGACCAATGGTAAGCTCTTTATTAATGCCAACCAGGCTGGAATTGGGAAGTTTAATACGGTTAGTCGTAATTCAGGCGATTTGACTGAAACAACACGGCAAGCCGGTGGTTATGATATAGCCGGTCCGGGTGGTTTACATCTGGGTATGTCTGCCGAATTTACCCGAGAAGGCAACCCGCTACTCAATGGTAGGGCTCCGACTACACTCGAGATTGGGCATACAGGTACAGGCAGCTATGCAATTGAATTTTCTAACTTATCGCCACTTGCAGTACGTGATAGTAATAATGTTGATGACTTGACTAAACGCAACGCCTATATTGATTTTGGTGATATTTTTATTAATACCGTTCAGGCCAAATCTTTAAACTTTATTATCAATGAGAATATGCAAAAGGTGCTGGGCAGTAATACTCTAGAATTGATTTATAACATTAGCCCTGATCAGAATGCACAGAATTTAGCGCTTATTGCGGTGCGAGGCATGGACTTTCAGGCCATCGCGCGTAAGGCCAGATTCATTTCAGATAACTCGATTGATGCCATTACCGCGACTTCTGGCGAGTGGGGGATTGGTATTCCAATCTTTAACTTAAATACCAACCTGGCTTTGTATGCAAAAAATTATAGTCGTAATGGCATTGACCGTTCTGGTTTAGGCTATAACCTGGCACTTTCGACGGAAGGCTATGGTATTGACCAGAAAACAGGTGCACCAAGTACAACCTCTATTCTGATTATTGATGGTGCGACCGGTAAATACAGTGGTGAAGAAGTCAACTATTATGCGGGCCTAAGAAATATAGATGCGTACTTGAAATCGGATGGGGTGATTGGTTTTGAAGAAGATGGCATTTATGTCAAGGCAGATAACTTGCTGCTGGCTGCAAAAGCTGAAATTGCAATTGGTCAGTTGCCAGGCTCTTTATATAACTGTGCTGAAGTAGAGTGTCAGAACCGGGTAGTTCCTATCGATAACTTTGCCAGAAAAGATGACATCTTGGCTTCTTTAGCCTTCAAGCTTGATGGTAAAGGTGAACTTATGATTATTCCTGGTCTTGAGTCCACAAATGCCACACCCGATACTAATTTTTTATCTTTAAAAGCAAATTTTGAATTTAATCCGATTGCAGAGACAGATAAAGATAATCCAAGTGTTTTGGGCAGTTATATCAGCCTGATTAATGAAGACCGGAATGGCGTCGGGACTAAAACCTCCAGTGTAAATTTAAACAAAATGCAAGGTCATGTTGGTTTAGATGCCCGTGTTCTAGTGAAACAAGATACGGTGGTCTTAGATAATCAGGTGAACTTTAATTATAAAGCGACAATGCAGTCTGGATTGGGACAAGCTTTTAAAGCAGAAATGGCGATGTCTCCATCTGGAACGATGCAAAAAATTGCTGATTTTGCCATTCCTGGTGGCAATATGCGTAGCACTTTAGGGATCACACCACGCTAAGTAGATGAAATTGGCTTAAGGATTTGAGTATGAAAAAAACAATAATGTGGGCTCTTATAGGTTCAGCTTTATCCATGACGAACACAAGTCATGCCTTATCTGTGCTTGAAGATGCTGAATTATCGGATGTGACAGGACAGGCTCTATTTTCTGTCGTGAAAGAAACAGATGCTAGTCAAGGTTTAGATTTTTTTAAACTGGGAATTGATGCTGAGTTATCACTAAATGCCAATATTAAATCCTTGCAACTTGGCTGTGGCGGTGAAAATGGTGCGGGTGCTTGTGATATTGATATCTCTGCACTGTCATTGGGCTGTGTGGTGGGCGCGAGTGGAAATTGTATTACCTTACCTACCAATATTGCAGGACAGCCCAAAGGCCAAGATTTTGATAACAGTTTAAGTAATCAAAAAGAGTTAAGAGATTTTGTCTTAACGAATCCCTTTTTCCAATTTGCGATCAAAGGAGGCGACCAAGCTGCAACTCGTGAAGTGGTCGGGGTAAGAGTGGGTGCGGATAAAGCCCAAGGCCCGATGAGCATTGGTGCTATGAATAATTTTAGTGGTTATTTAACCGGAATCAATAATTTATATATTCAGGCACAAACCAATGTGGCGGTTACCTGTAAGCAGGGAACAGCAAACTGTTCCGATGCAGATGCTTCAAAGTATTCTCAAGATTTCGTTGGTGATTATGGTCTTCTTGCTGGTGGAGAAAAGCAACAATATGAAGCAAGTGCATATTTAGGGGTTAAAAATGCTGAAATCCTTAATCTTTTTTTTGGTGCTGTAACTGTGGAATATCGTGACCAGACGATTAATACAGCAGCAGCTCAACGGGAAAACTTAGGTATTGTCGCAAACGGAAATCGTATGACCCAAGTACAAATCCATGGTTTGCAATTAGGAAGCTTGGTCGATGAAGTTGTACAAAATCTGACAATTAACCAAATGTGTACCGGTCATGATCCTGGCAAGTGTAGTGCTATTGGTACAGAAACGATTGGAAATACGTTATTGCCTTTATTACGTACAGGAATTCAAATTTATATGAAACAGGAAACATTAAAAGGTTTAAATCTTCCTGTTCCTGAGCAAGGTACTTTGGAGCTGGATGGTGCTTATAGTACTAAACTCACTAATTTATTAAATGCCTATGTCTTGCCTTATAATTTAGGCAATGTACATCAAATTGATGTTGACTCTAACTTGTTTGGTATTGCCTTAACTTCTTTAGGGAATGGTATTCGTTTCCCTGGTTTTGCTGAGGATGCAAAAGCAACCAAGGGATGGTCAATGTATTTAGAAGATGCTTTTACGATTAATATTAATCAGCCTTTAACTACCTTAATGTCCAATATTGTACAAACCGGTTTGGCTACTCAAGGGAATATTACAATGCTTGAGCAACCATACCGTAATTGCTATGGCAGTATGAAATTCTGCTAAGCCTTAAAACTAAAAAATCCCGCTGAAGCGGGATTTTTTTATAAGCCAAGACTTATTATTTTACGAGCTTCGCCAATAACTCATCTTTGCTTAAGTTGGTTGATTCAGCATCACGGCGACCTTTGTATTCAAAAGTACCCGCATCTAAGCCTTTTTCACCAATCACAATACGGTGTGGAATACCGGTTAACTCCAGATCAGAGAATTTCACTCCTGGGCGTTCATTACGGTCATCCAGTAGTACATCATAACCGGCAGCACTTAATTCTGCATATAAGGCTTCTGCAGCTTCTAATGTGCGCGGTGACTTGTGTGCATTCATTGGTACAATTGCGACTTCAAATGGAGCAATGGCAGCTGGCCAGATAATCCCTTTCTCATCGTAATTCTGTTCAATTGCAGAAGCCACGACACGGGTCACACCAATACCATAACAGCCCATGGTTACTACAAATGGTTTGCCATCTTCGCCTAACACTTTACAGTTCAGTGCTTCAGAATATTTTTGGCCCAGCTGGAAAATATGGCCCACTTCAATTCCGCGTTTAATTTGAAGTACACCTTTACCATCTGGAGATGGATCGCCTTCCACCACATTACGCAGGTCATAAACTTCAGTAAACTGTGCATCACGCTCCCAGTTCACACCCGTAGCGTGTTGATCTGCGACGTTAGCACCTGCAACAAAGTCAGACAAGACAGAAGCAGCACGATCGACAATCACAGTCATGCCTTTTTCAACTAGACCTTGTGGACCCACAAAACCAGCGGTCAGACCCAGTGCAGCAATTTGCTCTTCAGTGGCGAAGGTTAATGGCGCTGCAATTAAAGGATGCTTTTCAGCTTTAATTTCATTCAGTTCATGGTCGCCGCGCAGGAACAGGGCAATCACCGGAACAGTGCCATTTTCATCGGCAATGCCTTGTACCAGTAAAGCTTTAACAGAATGCGCAGGATCAGTACCGAGGAAGCTTGATACATCCGCGATGGTCTTTTGATTTGGGGTGTCTACAACGGTTAAGGCTTGGCTTGGCGCTGCGCGCTCACCGACCAGAATCGCTTCCGCCATTTCAATATTGGCTGCGTAATCTGATTCAGTCGAGAAGGCGATATCATCTTCACCGCTGTCTGCCAGAACGTGGAATTCATGGGAACCTGAACCACCAATTGAGCCGGTATCGGCCTGTACCGGACGGAAATCCAGACCAAGACGGCTAAAGATACGGCAGTAAGTGTCATACATGACATCATACGTTTCTTGCAAAGAAGCCTGATCAACGTGGAAAGAATAGGCATCTTTCATGATGAATTCGCGTGAACGCATCACCCCGAAACGTGGACGGATTTCGTCACGGAATTTGGTCTGAATCTGGTAGAAGTTCATTGGCAGCTGTTTGTAACTTTTCAGTTCAGTGCGTGCCAGATCGGTAATCACTTCTTCATGGGTTGGGCCCAGCACAAATGGGTTGTTGTGACGGTCGGTAAAACGCAGTAATTCCGGACCATATTGCACATAACGGCCCGATTCTTCCCATAACGATGCAGGCTGGGTCACTGGCATAAAGGTTTCTAAAGCGCCGGCGCGGTTCATTTCTTCACGGACAATCGCTTCGACTTTATTTAATACGCGTACCCCCATCGGCAACCAGGTATACAGACCTGAAGCCAATTTACGGATCATCCCCGCACGTAACATGAGCTGATGTGAAATCACTTCAGCATCATTTGGGGTTTCTCTTAACGTAGCAAACAAAAAGCGACTCGCGCGCATGGAAACTGTCCTGATAATTAATCGTGAAAGCAGAGATTATACGATAAAAAAATGAGGTGAACATTCGGAATGTCACCTCATTGTGTTTTCTTCTGGCTCAAGACATCAGTTTGCGGCTTTGGCGCAGCATGAAATTCTTGAAATCATCCAGATAGGTGAAGATGACGGGCACCACCACCAGCGTGAGCAGGGTCGAGGTAATCACCCCGCCAATTACCGCATGGGCCATGGGCGCACTCTGTTCGCCGCCTTCACCCAGACCGAGTGCCAGCGGGACCATGCCCATTACCATGGCAGAGGTAGTCATTAGAATCGGGCGTAAACGGGTTTTACCGGCCTGAATAATCGCCTCATATCGCGGCTCACCTCTGTCCATGGCCTTTTTAATAAAGTCGATCAGCAGGATGGCGTTCTTGGTGACCAGTCCCATCAGCATGATAATCCCGATAATCGAGAACAGGTTCATGGTGGAGTTCAGCAGGAACAGCGCCAAAAACACCCCAATCAGCGACAGTGGCAACGAGGCCATAATCGCAGCTGGGTGAATAAAGCTGTTAAATTGCGAGCCCAGCACAATGTAAATAAACACAATCGACAGGGTGATGGCGGTCAGTGCATAACCCGCAGATTCAGCCATATCGGCATTGGAACCTTGGGTATCGAAGCTGTAACCCGGCGGTAATTCAAAGTTATTTTGAATGGCTTCAATGTCCCGGCCAATATCACCAGCTGGGCGACCTGCGGTATTGGCTTCAACCAGAACCTCACGAGCCAGATCACGACGGTTAATTTGTGAGGCACCAAGATTTTCTTCAAAGCTGGCCACACTGGCCAACGGCACCAGAATGGCTTGACCATTGGCATCGGTTTTTTGTGAGGTCAGCGACATTCGCTGGACATCACCCGGCAGGCTGCGGCGGTCTTCAGTCAGACGGACATTTACATCATAGGTTTCGCCGTTTTCATCTTGCCAGGTGGTGACGTCATCGCCGGCAATTAGCGGACGAATTACGTTGGCAATCTGGTTCACAGACAGGCCTAAATCACTGGCCAGTACCCGGTTGATCTGCACTTCCAGTGTTGGTTTCGGTTCTTTCAGGGAGCTTTCCAGGTCGACAATACCATCTACCTTGGCAATTTCCAGCATAAAGCGGTCGGAAATCTGTTGTAGCTGGTTTAAATCCGGCCCTTTAATCGAAATCATCACCGGTTTTTGCCCGCCCGATACGGTTTCATCTGCCGAGGCCACCGAGGTGACACGAATGCCAGCCACGGTTTGCAGGCGTTCACGGAATTCATTATTCAGCTCGGTCAGGGTTTGTTCACGTTCATTGCGCGGCGTAACCCGCACGCGTAAATTGACATGGTTTTTACCGCGGTCAGTCAGACTGTTAACCGAACCATAGGTAGAAATAACCTGTGGATGCTGGCGAATAATCTGATCGACCTGTTTCAGTTTGGCCTGTGAATATTCCAGCGAGGCATCCACCGGAGTTTCAAACTTAATCCGGATTTCACCTTTGTCCGGCACCGGTACAAATTCGGTACCAATCAGTTTGGATAAACCGAGTGCGCCAAATAACGAGGCCACCGCAATCAGTAAGGTAATCAGGCGGAAACGTAAAGCCAGTTTCAGCAGCTTTTCATAGACATGACTAAGATTGTCCAGTTTGGTGGAAATCCAGTTCAGAAAACGTTTCACCCGGCCTGGCTGTTTGTTGGGATTTTTACGCTCGGCCCAGTGTGCCGACAGCATTGGGTCCAGGGTAAAGCTAACAAACATGGAAATTAAAACTGCGGTACTGACCGTGACCCCAAACTGATAGAAGAAACGGCCAATAATCCCGCCCATAAAGGCCACCGGCAGGAATACCGCAACAATGGTCAGGGTGGTGGCCAGAACCGCCAGACCAATTTCTTTAGTACCATCCAGCGCTGCGCTAACATGGTCTTTGCCCATATCGGCATGACGGACAATATTTTCCCGCACCACAATCGCGTCATCAATCAGCAGACCAATACTTAAGGACAGGGCCAGCAAGGTCATCATGTTGATGGTAAAACCAAAGGCCCAGATAAAGGTCAATGTGCCGAGCAGGGCAATTGGCAGGGTCAGGCCGGTAATGGCGGTGGAGCGGAACGAGCCTAAAAACAGCAGGACGATCAGTACTGCCAGTGCCGCACCTTCAATAATGGTGCGGGCCACATCACGGATACTGCCGCGAATGCCTTTGGAACTGTCGACCACCACTTTGGCTGTGGTGCCCTCAGGCAATTGCTGCTGAAGGTCATCCAGCACTTTATAGGTATTATCGACCACCTCGATGACATTAGAATCTGAACTGCGCAGGATATCCACCGCAACCGCAGTTTTGCCATCCAAAAAGGCGCTGGACTCCAGTTCGGCCTGGCTGTCCTGAATGTCAGCGACCTGTTTCAGATAAATCGGTGCGCCATTTTTATTGGCAATAATCAGGTCCCCAAAGGCCAGCGGATGGATGACCTTGGAATTAATTTCAACCACCAGTTCGCTGTTGGCCTGTTTCAGGGTGCCGCCCGGCACTTCAACATTTTCTGCTTTTAGGGTGTTGATGACCTGATCTACACCAATCCCGAAACTTTGCAGTTTTTCCGGCTGTACTTCAATCCGGATCTGGCGCTGTGCATCACCGAGTAAGTTGACTGTTCCCACCCCCGGTACGGTGCGCAGTTGCGGCACAATGCGCTGGTCCAGATAAGCACTTAAATCACGCAGTGACATCTGCTCGGATTCAAACACAATCGACATAATCGCGTTAGCCGTCGGATCGTAACGCTCAACCACCGGGTCCTGGATTTCATCGCGGAATTCGGCGGTGACGCTGGCAATTTTATCGCGTACATCCTGCGCTGCTACGGCAGAAGATACATCCAAGTTGAACTCGGCAATAATGGTGGAAAGGCCCTCACTGGACTGGGAAATTACCTGTTTGAGACCGGAAATAGTATTGATCTGATCTTCCATTTTCTTGGTAATTTCAGATTCAACCGTTTCCGGCGAGGCGCCCGGATAGTTGGTATAGACCACCACAAACGGGAAATCGACATCCGGAAATTCTTCAACGCCCATACGCTGCCAGGAAGCCAGACCTAGCACCATCAGACACAGCATCATCATGACCGTAAAAACGGGATATTTGACACTAATTCGGGTAAACCACATAGTTTTCTATCCTGAGGCGTTTTCGGCGGTCTGGCTGATGCTGACCGGTTGCTGTTCATTCTGCGGACTAAACTTGACCCGACTCACTAAATCGCCGGCCTGCAATCCGCTTACAATGGCGGTATTGTCACTATAGCGCTGCTCGAGCACGTGAATATCAACCCGGACAATCTTGTTCTGGCGAATGGCCCAGACATAAGGTTTGTTTTGTATATCCTGAATGGTGTCTAAAGGAATCAGCTGACCGGAAATCGAGTTGGATGAAATAATATTGCCTTCAACAAAGGCGCCGATGCTGAGCGAGTTGATGGATTCATTGGGTGTGGCAAAAAACTCGATCTGACGGCTGGCCAGATCGGCAATCGGAGATACCCGGCTTAAGGTGGCGGTCAGTTGGGCCGGATTGCCCTGAATTTTATATTCAATCTTTTGGCCGACCTTGAGTGCAGACTGCTGGTCACTTGGCAGTTTGGCCTGAATTTCCAGCCGGTCCGGATTAACAATTTCAAACAGGGTCTGGCCGGCAGAAACCGTCTGGCCAGGTTCGACCTGACGCTGGGTAATCACCCCGCTAATCGGGCTGAGAATGGTGCCATCGCGATCGGCTTTTTCGGCAATATCGACGTTGGCCTGCTGGGCACGGACATTTTCCAGCTGGGCACGATAATCGACCTGACTTTGTTCATATTCAACTTTGGAAATAAAGCCCTGATTCAGCAGGCGACGTTTACGCTCCATCATCACCCGGGCCTGATTGGCTTGTGCCTGCGTGGAGGCAAGGTTGGCGCGTGCTTGTGCCAGACGTGCGGCATTATCCTGATTGTTTAAACGGACCAGCACCTGACCTTTGCTAACCCGCTGGCCCACTTGCGCATTGACTGTACTGGCGGTGGCAGTGACCTGTGCCTGAATGCTGCTGTGTTGTACGGCACGGATGGTGCCGGTAAAGGCAGTTTTGGACACCGAGTCACCGGTTTGTACGGCCACCACATCATCCTGAATCAGTTCAATGGTTTCTGGTTCGCTACGGGCCTGTTCCGGTTCTGAGTTCTGGCAGGCGGTCAGTAGTAGACACAGGCAAAGTGTACTGAAGCCGAGCAGGGGCGTGCGAAAACGGGTAGAAGTATGTGATATACGCGGTGCTGGTCGCATGCATATTTATCCTTATTTTTCTTGTCACATGACAATTCAATTAAAAACTTCACTTTATTCAAGTGCTTTTAAGCGAGTAATAATTCTGTCGTATTCTGCCTGTGTTTTTCGATAGCTCGTTTGTAACGATTGAATCTGCTGTCTTTTCTGATTTAAGTTGGTCAGGTTGTTGTTTAAATTGTTTTTCAGCTGTTCCGGGACCGGTTTGACTTTGCGCAGATATTCCATTTCCTGACGTTTAAACACAATCCGGTCATTCTGTAATTGTTTTAACTGTTCCTGCTGAAAGGCAATCTGCTTTTTAATATGTGCCAGCGCATTGTCACGTTGCTGGGTAGCAATATGACTGTTGGTATAGGCTTGTTTTAGTTTTAAATCCTGCTCGCGCTGACGGGCCTGCGCGGCACGTTGTGGCGCCTGACGGGCATCGGTTTCGCTATTATAGGGACGCGCGCGCTGAATCACCTGCATATTGCGGTCCAGCGCCTCATAGCCATAGCGGATATGGTTTGGCGTAACGTTACTGCTGATATTGGCCACGCCGTTTTTATCGTAGTAGCGATACCAGGCCGGCTTGTTATCGGTATTGGCAGACAGCTGTCCCATCTGTAAAGCCAGCAGCAAGCCCAGTAATGATTTACTGAACAATGATGTATGCGCCCTTTTTGTGAGAGCTTTTTGAAAAAAAGTACGCACAAGCTTCCCCGAGATAAAGTTGACTAATTTACTTATTTTTAAGTCTTTAAACTGTTATATTAGACCAGAATCAGAAATTTAAAAAATACAATAGACAAAAAAAAATCAATGGTCATGGAAAAGTGTGAAGCAGTTATACAAAGTTTCTATAAAGTGTAGGTTTGGGCAAAAACTGTTCATTGAAACCTAAAGTAAAGATATGTTAAAAATAACCATAATTATGTAAATAAAATTCTACTACACCGAATTGCTTGTACAAACAAAATGGGAAGGGTCATTAAATGGACGATAAACTCCAAAATCTAAAAGTCATGGTGATTGATGATTCAAAAACCATTCGTCGTACAGCTGAAACTTTATTACAGCGTGAAGGCTATGAAGTGGTCACTGCCGTCGACGGTTTTGAAGCATTGTCTAAAATTGCCGATGCAAATCCGGATATCGTTTTTGTTGACATCATGATGCCACGTCTAGATGGCTATCAAACCTGCGCATTAATTAAAAACTCGCAAAACTACCAGAATATTCCAGTCATCATGCTGTCCAGTAAAGATGGTCTGTTCGATCAGGCCAAAGGCCGCGTGGTGGGTTCAGATGAATATTTAACCAAACCTTTTAGTAAAGATGAGCTTTTAAACGCGATTCGTAATCACGTAAGCGCATAACTCGGGGAATATAAAGATGGCACGTATTTTAATTGTAGATGATTCTCCAACAGAAACATTCCGCTTCAAAGAAATTCTGACCAAGCATGGTTTTGAAGTGCTTGAAGCAGCCAATGGTGCAGACGGGGTGACCATGGCACAGGCCGAGCTTCCTGACTTGGTGCTGATGGATGTGGTGATGCCGGGTGTAAACGGTTTCCAGGCGACCCGTCAAATTGCCCGTGGGGATACCACCAAGCATATTCCAATTGTGATCGTGAGTACCAAAGACCAAGCCACTGACCGCGTTTGGGGGAAACGTCAGGGTGCCAGCGATTATCTGACCAAACCTGTAGATGAACAACAATTAATAGACGTTATTAATCAACACCTGAATGCAGGATAACTTATGGCCGCAAATGGATTTATCGAATTACTTCGGTTGTCTAAACGGGGAAATAAAAACTACGTTACAACTGAAAATGAAGTAAACCGATGGTCTGGCATTGCGTTTGAGATGATGGGGCAATATTTCGTTGCCCCGTTGGGGGAGGTCACTGAAGTTATCTATCCGCCAAAATATACGCCGGTACCTAACACCCAGAACTGGGTCATGGGACTGGCCAATATCCGGGGCCGATTACTCTCAGTTTCAGACTTGGCACATTATGTTTCTGGACATAGCAGTGCTTATTCACCGACTCAAAAAGTAATGTGTATTAGTCATCAAGACCATTATGTCGGTTTGGTTGTAGATCAAGTTTTGGGGATCCAACACTTTAATAAGAAAAGTTTCTTTTCTAAACACAATGATTTAGATAGTAATTTACAAGAATATTGTCAGGGGTATTTCCACCAGCATAACCAGCAATGGCATATTTTCTTATTTAGTCGTTTATTGCAAAACCCAAAATTTATGAACGCATCTATAAAATTTATAAATTAACTATCGCGTACGCATATATAAAGGCGAAAATCGGGGAGAAGCTGCATGGGCTTTAAACTTAAAAAGAAAAACTCAGGCGATGGAACCAACCGCAAAAGCGGTTCGGCATCGGTCGCAAAATTACAGACGCAAATTGACCAGTTTGCGCGTGTATTCGGTGATACCAATAAATCAAAGCCACTTATTTTCATTGCCGCAGTTGCGCTGTTGGTCTCGATTATCAGTCTTTTGTCTTTATTCTATAGCGTACCGCGTACCAACCAGTTAACCCAGAGTCTGGGTGAATTGCGTTTGTTATCGCAGACCATTTCACGTCAGGCCACTGAAGCCACTGCTTCAGGCACCAAAGAATCGATCCAGAAGCTGACCCAGTCACAACAAAGCTTTAAAGACAACCTGGAAACGGTAAAAGATATTGGCAGTAACTCGGCCGAGCTGCAAAAAGTCGAAGCCGACTGGGCCAAAGTTTCTCAGAATATTGATGCGATCAGCTCGCAACAGGCCATTATTAGCAAACTGTATGACACCAACATCGCGATCAGTGAAACCATTCCGGGGATTCAGGCTGAATATAACCTGATGGTTGACCAGATGGCACGTCAGGACATGCCAAGTAGCCAGGTGGTTATTGCCAAGAACCAGGTGTTCATTGCAGAACGTATCCTGCGTTCAATCAGCTCGGTATTAACCGGTTCAGAAAACTCGCGTGAATCTGCTGATGACTTCAGTGCCGATACCGAAACATTCGGTGCTTACTTAAATGCCCAGCTGAACGGTAGTGCAGAGCTCGGTGTACAGCGTATTGCGGACCCAGGCCTACGTGAAGCTTTAGAAGGCATCCAGTTTGAATATGATGACGTTTTAAAATCTGCATCGGCAACGGTATTAAATAACTCGGCGCAGATTGTACGTGTACGTCAGGCTGCATCGGACATTTTCAGTCAGTCAGATGAGCTGTTAAACCAGTTAAACAAATTATCTAGCGGTGCAGGCCCGGCAGTCATTATTCCGGCCGTACTGTTAATTGCCAGCTTATTGGTCTTTCTGGTACTGGTATTCAAATTACTGGCGTTACGTGGTCAATCCGATAAACAACGTGTAACCCGTCTGCAAGACGAATATGACCGTAACCAGAACGCGATTTTACGTTTACTGGATGAAATTGCCGACCTGGCAGATGGTGACTTACGTTCATACGCGACCGTATCGGAAGACTTTACCGGTGCGATTGCCGACTCGATTAACTTCGCAATTGACCAGTTACGTGACCTGGTATCGCGTATTCATGAAACTTCTCACGAAGTAGCGCGTTATACCGCCAATACCCAGGAAATTACCAACCAGTTGGCCGAAGCATCTGAACACCAAGCGCAGGAAATTGCCGGTGCATCTGCTGCGATTAACGAAATGGCGATGTCGATTGACCAGGTATCTGCCAACGCCGAAGAATCTGCAGCGGTTGCGGAACGTTCAGTACAAATTGCATCGAATGGTGCGGAAGTCGTAAACCGTTCAATTCAGGGTATGGATATCATTCGTGAGCAGATTCAGGAAACCTCGAAACGTATTAAACGTCTGGGTGAATCTTCGCAGGAAATTGGTAACATCGTTGCCCTGATTAACGATATTGCCGACCAGACTAACATTCTGGCTTTAAACGCAGCAATTCAGGCGTCGATGGCCGGTGAAGCAGGTCGTGGTTTCGCAGTCGTAGCCGACGAAGTACAGCGTCTTGCGGAACGTTCAGCATCTGCAACCAAGCAGATTGAAACGCTGGTTAAAACCATTCAGACCGATACCAACGAAGCGGTAATTTCGATGGAACAAACCACCTCTGAGGTTGTTCGTGGTGCGAACTTGACCAAGGATGCCGGTGTGGCACTGGATGAAATTCAGACGGTATCGAATAACCTGGCGAAACTGATTGCCAACATTTCTGACGCTGCGAAGCTGCAGTCGGCTTCGGCGGGTCATATTGCGACCACGATGAACGTCGTACAGGAAATTACGTCGCAAACCACGACGGCCACCTTTGATACGGCACGTTCGGTTTCTGAACTGGCCAGCATGGCAGAATCATTACGTGAATCTGTAACCGACTTTAAACTTCCGGACTAAGGAAGCCACAGAGAGCTTCTTTCGGGAAGCTCTCTGTTTTAAACAGATCAAGCCAAGCATCGATAAGATCAGCTTAACTTCAGGGTTAGGTTATACGTGATGGTTACAATTAAGTTTGAGTGCCGCTGGGCGCTGAAAACATAAGAAGCCTTAGCTATGAAAGAAATATTAAAAAATTTAGTTGAAACGACTGCGCTTCCTGAAGATAGTTATCTTGATCAAGATGCAGAAATTCTAGAAATTTTTGTTGAAGAAATTGAAGAAATCTTCGTTGAGCTAAAAGACCTGTTGGCTCAATGGGCCACGCAGCCTAACGATCAGGAAACGCTAACCACCATTCGCCGTCATTTTCATACCTTAAAAGGTTCGGGACGTATGGTTGGGGCCAAGTCGGCAGGGGAGCTGGCCTGGACGGTTGAAGATACCTTAAACCGGGTCATTTCCGGTAGTTTGACCCTGTCAGCGCAGGTGCAGCAGTTTGCAACCGCGGTGGCGAACGTCTTTGAATACAAACTTTATCCAAGCTTTAAACATGCCCAGCCGATGGCACTGGATCTGCGTCCATTGGTGCTGTTAGGACAACAATTACAACAAAATTTAAGTCCTGAACCGGCCTTAGAAGAACTTCTACAACTGGCGAGCAGCTTAACATCCAGCGACAGTATTACTGGTCTGGAGTTTGATACAGCAAGCACTGATGAGCAGGTTGCTGTAGATGCCGAGCTGGCTGTGGCTGATAGTGTTGAAGAAGATCCGCTAGCAGCTGAAACACTGGCCATCTTTATTGAAGAAGCAGAAGAACACCTGTTAACAGTGGATCGCTTCCTGGCACATGATGAGCTGAAAACCCAAGATTACAATGGCCTGATTCGTGCCCTGCATACCTTGCGCGGCAGTTCATCCATGGCACACATCGAGCAGATTTTTGATGCCAGCTCCAAGGTCGAAAACCTGTTCAAGACCCTGTTACAGGATGAAATTGAATCGACCTCCAAAGAAACCGCACTGTTATTGCAATATGCTGAATTTGTGCGGGATTATCTGCATCTGTTGCCGCAGAATGACAGTGCCGGCATGGACCGGATTTATCAGACTTTCAATACTGCATGGCAGAACTATGGCTTTAGCCTGGAAGATGTTGATGAATCAGTGAATCCGCAAGGTCTGGTATCCAAGCTGATTGAACTGAATATTGATCAGTTGCTCGATGCTGAGTTCGAATTTGACCAGCGCGCGCAGGCTGAATATCCGGAATATATCCAGACCCTGAGCCATCAGGCGAAGCTGCTGGTAGAGCGTACCGATAACCGCGCCTCTCAGGGTATTCATGATTTTACCCAGGAATTACAACTGGCCTATGCGGCCTTGCTGGATAAGCCAAGCTTGCTGCATAGCGATTATGCCTTTGAATTATTTGGACAGGCGCATCAGGAATTTATCCATCTGTTTGATACCCTGGCTGCCGGGCAACGTGTCAGCTTAAGCGAAGATGCTCAGCAGATCATCAATAACCTGAGTGCCTTTGTACAGCAGGATATTGAAGCGCTAAGCCCAGAAACTGATACCACAGAAGCTGTAACCGAAACGGCTGAAGCCGGTGCAGGGCTGAATCTGGCCGTATTGTCACAGCGTCTGGAAGCTGACCGTCAATACATGGACAGCGCTGAAGCCAACAAGGACTTTGATCCAGACCTGCTGGACATTTTCCTGGAAGAAGCCGAAGAGTTACTCGCGGGTATTGACCAGGATGTTAACAGCTGGAGCCAAGACTCGAGCAATACTGCTGCACTGAACAATCTGATGCGCCATCTGCACACCTTAAAAGGTGGTGCCAACATGATTGCAGC
The DNA here is from genome assembly GCF_013418945.1 of Acinetobacter sp. YH12112. NCBI lineage: Bacteria > Pseudomonadati > Pseudomonadota > Gammaproteobacteria > Moraxellales > Moraxellaceae > Acinetobacter > Acinetobacter sp. YH12112. The sequence continues at coordinate 66,785 of NZ_VPBA01000001.1, forward strand.
CAGCCATATCGGTCTGATTGCGCACCATTTAGAAACTATTTATGAGCGCATCATTAACCGTCAGATGAGCGCATCGACCGCATTGATTCAGATTATCCGTTTGGTTCAGGACAATATTGCGGACCGTATCCAGACCATCCGTGAACAGCAAGTCGATTATCCGGCGCAGGAATCACTGGCGATTCTGGAAAATATTAGCGAACTGGCCCAAGGTCAACTGGTTGAAGCTGAATCACTGGCAGTGGCAGCTGAAGCAACCTCTAGCGCAGATGTACAACAGTCTGATGCAGCTGCACTTGAGTTTGAGCTGGAACAGCCAACACCTGCAGAAACAGCCTATGCTGCGCCTGAAGATGAGCAGCAGCCAGATATTAGCAGCGAACCGGTACTGGAAGATGCGCCGACCCTGGCTGAGCAGAGCATCCCTACAGACGCGGTATCTACTACTGAAAATGACGGTGAAGACAATCTGCATTCGATTGTGGAAGAAACCTTCCTGGAAGAAGCCGAGGAACTGCTCGACACCACAGAAAGCCTGTTAAAGCAGTGGTTTGACCATCGTAGTGACCGAAGTATTTTGCTGCAGTTACAACGTGCTGCGCACAGCCTGAAAGGCGGCGCGCGTATGGCCGAAATCGAGCCGGTGGCCGTGATTGCTTATCAGCTGGAAAATACCTTTGAACAGTTTGCGGTGCATCAGTTTAATTCCAATGCCTATGATGCCTTGCTCAACACCACTGTGGTCTGGTTAAAAGAAGCCATCTTCCAGCGCGATTACAGCAATTTTGATAGCCTGAAAGCCAGCCTGGAGTCGATTGAATACGTCAATGCGACGGCGCAGCTGCCAGAACGCTTCAATACCGCCGATCTGCTGGCGCCAAGCAAAACCTTCGAATTTGTGCAGGGTGATGGTGCCGAGCCGCCATCCATGCAGGGCGAATGGAGCGAAACCGCACAGCTGGATAACAGCAATGAGATGATCCGTATTTCGGCTGATCTGGTTGAGAAGATGATTGACCTGTCGGGTGAAAACGCGATTAACCGCTCGCGAATCGAGATGGAGCTGGGTCAGCTGGGCGGTACCCTGAATGAAATGGAACTGGCGATTAAACGTCTGGCCGATCAGTTACGCCGAATGGAAGGCGAGCTGGAAAGCCAGATTATTGCCAAACATGGTGATGAACATTCACGCTATACCGACTTCGACCCGCTGGAGATGGACCAGTACTCCTCCTTGAACCAGCTGTCAAAATCGTTGGCGGAATCGGCGTCGGACTTGGTGGACTTTAAGACCACGCTGGCGGACAAGATTCGTGATGCCGAAGGTCTGTTACTGCAACAGTCGCGGATTCAGGCAGAAATTCAGGAAAGCCTGATGCGTACCCGTCTGGTACCGTTCTCGCGCATGTTGCCACGTTTACAGCGGATTGTGCGTCAGACTTCATCGACCTTAAACCGTCCTGCCGAGCTGGTGGTACACAATACCGAAGGCGAGCTGGACCGGACCATTCTGGAACGCCTGATTTCACCATTTGAACACATGTTGCGTAATGCGGTGGACCATGGCCTGGAAGATGCCGCTGTACGTAAACAGGCAGCGAAGCCGGAAGTGGGCCAGATTGAGCTGAACATTGGCCGTCAGGGCACTGATGTACTGATTAGCTTTACCGATGATGGTAAGGGGATTGATGAAACCAAAATTCACGCCAAAGCCCTGAGCCTTGGCCTGATTCAGCCAGAGCAGCAGCTGGACAAGAAAGAAATCCTGCAGCTGATTTTCCATCCGGGCTTTAGTACCGCACAAGCCGTGACCCAAATTTCGGGTCGTGGCGTCGGTCTGGACGTGGTGCAAAGCGAAATTAAAGCGCTGGGCGGCCATGTTGAGGTCGATTCTGAACTCGGTAAAGGCACTACTTTCAGTATTCGCGTACCGACCACAGTGGCGGTATCCGATGCCTTGATGGTAAAAGTTGGCGATCAGCAGTTCGCAATTCCATTGGCGCAAATTGACCGTATTGTACGAATTTCACCTTCTGCGCTGGAAAGTTACTTCAGCAGCAAAGATGACTACTTCAAGATTGATCAGCAAAACTATAAGTTGCGCTATCTGTCCGAGTTTGTTGCCAATCAGCCATTGCCGCGTTTAAGCAATATCGCACATTCATTGCCGGTGCTGCTGATTAAAGGCAATACTGGTCAGACCATTGCCTTACTGGTCGATCAGCTGATTGGTTCGCGTGGCCAGATTGTGATGAAACCGATTGGGCAGCAGTTCTCCAGCGTGGGCTCGATTGCCGGCGCGACCATTCTTGGTGATGGTCAGGTCTGTCTGATTCTGGATGGTCAGAATATTGCCCGTCAGATTCAGGCAACCCAGCGCATCAAGCATGTGATGGAGCCGCGTGAAGTACAGCGTCGTGATACCCGTCGTCTGGTGATGATTGTGGATGACTCGGTGACCGTACGTAAGGTCACGTCACGTCTGCTCGAACGTCAGGGCTTTGATGTGGTCACGGCCAAAGACGGTGTCGATGCGATTGAGCAGCTGGAAAATGTTAAACCGGATCTGATGCTGCTGGATATTGAAATGCCGCGTATGGACGGTTTTGAGGTGACCAACCTGGTACGCCACCATGACATCCATCGTGACTTGCCAATTATCATGATTACCTCGCGTACCGGTGAAAAACACCGCGAACGTGCCTTTAGCTTGGGGGTAACGCACTATATGGGTAAACCGTTCCAGGAAGCAGAATTGCTTGCCAATATTGAAAACATTTTGCATAGCAGTGAGGCTAAAGCATGAGTCAAAGCAACAGCACCAGCAAAATCGACCAGATTAGCCAGCAGGAACTGCAACATCTGATTACCGTTTCGACCGGTTTTATTGATGCCTATATTGTGGAATGTCATGATCAGGAAGATATGCTGATTCCACAGAATATTGTCCTGTCGGCGCTGGACAGTTCTACCGCGGTCGATCATGTCGAGTGGCATGATCTAAAACTGCCGGTATATCGTGTTACCCATCCAGAGCAAAATCAGGGCGTTGCCTTGGTGATTGAAGGCGATGAAATTGACCAGCGTTTTGCCCTGATGTGCAATGCCATGCCAAAAACCATCCGTCTGCGTATTTCGGAAGTGGTTGATGATGAGCGTGAAGGCCAGCATCCGGCGGTATTCCAGTATGTGCGTATGGGTGAGCGGGTATTCCATGTCCCGAATCTGGTGTATATTCAGGCCAGTCTGGGTTTGAATAGCTAATTTAACAGTCAGCAACAGCTACAAAAAAAAGGAACTCCGCGGAGTTCCTTTTTTATACAACAGCAAGAAATTAAGTCAGTAAACCTTCAAGAATCTGCTCATAAATTTCAGCCAGTGGTTCTAAATCATCAATATTCACGTGTTCATTGATCTGGTGAATGGTCGCGTTCAGCACACCGAGTTCCAGCACTTGTGCACCGGTTGGCGCGATAAAGCGGCCATCTGATGTTCCGCCCGAAGTAGACAGTTCAGTCTCAACACCAGTCACATTGCGAATCGCATTTTTGGCGGCATTGACCAGTTCACCGACTGGGGTCAGGAATGGTAAACCGGACAGTGTCCATTGAATGTCATAGTTCAGTTGATGACGGTCCAGAATTTCCAGTACCCGGGCTTTGAGCTGCTCAGCAGTCACTTCAGTCGAGTAACGGAAGTTAAAGGTCACGGTCATGGTGCCCGGTACCACGTTGGTTGCACCGGTACCGGCCTGAATATTCGACACCTGGAAAGAGGTGGCCGGGAAGTATTCGTTGCCATTGTCCCAAACAGTTTCGCACAGTTCAGCCAGCGCTTTAGAGGCAGTATGAATCGGGTTAATTGCCAGATGTGGATAAGCCACATGGCCCTGTTTGCCTTTCACGGTTAATACCGCATTTAATGAACCGCGACGGCCATTTTTGACAATATCACCCAGACGATGGGTACTTGATGGTTCACCGACCAGACACCAGTCCATTTTTTCATTGCGTGCTTCTAAGGTTTCAACCACTTTCACGGTACCGTTAATGGATGGGCCTTCTTCATCTGAGGTAATTAAGAACGCAATTGAGCCTTTATGATCTGGATGTTTGGCCACAAAGCGTTCTGAAGCCACCACCATGGCTGCCAATGCCGTTTTCATATCGGCACTACCGCGGCCATAGAGCTTGCCATCACGAATTTCTGGAGCAAACGGGTCAGAATGCCAGGCATCTAAACTACCGGTAGGGACCACATCGGTATGACCGGCAAAACAGAACACCGGGCCTTCTGTGCCTTTACGCGCCCAAAGATTATCGACATCTTCAAAACGCATTGATTCAATATTAAAGCCAATCTTTTTTAAGCGTTCCGCCATGATGTCTTGGCAGTTATGATCAACAGGTGTTACGGAAGGTTGACGTAATAACTGTAAGCTGAGCTCGAGCGTATCTGAGTGGTTCATGGCTTTGGAATCATGCAAAAAATTTGCCCCTATAATAGGGGAATCATGCCGAGAAGGGGAGTTTTTAATATAAAAAAACCTTATCAGGAGATAAGGTTTTTGCCGGGAATTTGCATTGAAATTTGATTATTGACGGATTTCGTCCTGAGTTTTTTCAGCCGTATTACTTACCGCATTACCTGCTGACGAGACATCTTCACCTAGACCTTTTACTGTATTACAACCAGTCAGAACAAACATCATTAGTAATGAAGTCGCTAGAATTTTTTTCATCATCATCTCCGTATCATTAAGCATAAATTATTCTGATGTGAAAATTAGAGTAAGAAATATACAGCCAAAAAAATATAGTGCTTTGATTGTGGTTGAGTAATTAAATGTTGTTCAAAGATAGGCTTTTAGTCCAATAGTGCTGATAACACGCATCCATCAGCACCGGGTTGCGATACATATAAAATGCAGACTGGTCCTGATTCAGATATAAGCCATTGCTCCAGAATGCGTTGGCTGAACTGCTTGGGTAGGCATGTGGGCAAATCCATTCGTGCCGTTGCAGCCGGTAAAAATCCTGATGATTGTGTGGCAAATGCTGGCCCCAGGTGCCAATTCTGCGCTCGGGATTGACCCAGTCGGGAAGAGCCTGTGCAGTAACATGTTCAGGCAGATACAGCTGGCCTTTTAATACGGCAAAGCGCTGCTGAATGGTATGACCTTGGGCCTGCTGAAACTGAAACTGCTTTTGGGTAAAGTGGGTTAACTTGCGCAATAAGGTGTCGCTGCGGTTCAGCCCATACCAGTAGGGTAGGCTCAAATCACGTTCGGCCAGATAATATTTGAGTGCTACTTCCCAATGTTCAACTTGCTGGTGGTTATGGTTTAGCAGCAGAAAATCGAGTTCGCCCGTGGTGCGTGGTCCATCAATTATCTGAATACTATGCCCGAGCAATTCATAAGGATGATAGTCACGCTCGGTCAGCCAGAACCAGAGCAGCATTTCAAACCGCAGCCCTAGCCGGGTACTTTTGAGCTGGCTTAAAAAATCTTCCAGTGCAGCCGGATGCTGGTCTAAATGCTTCAGCCGGCTTTGATAATGATCAAAGTGCTGCAACCAGCAATCTGTAGGATGAAAATCAAAGCCATAACGCTGCTCCAGTGCTGGTGGCAGCTGCTGTAAAATGTTGGGACTGGCCACGCTAAAGGCCAGTTGCCGCACCAGCGGATTGCGGAAATTTAACCAGGGTTCAGCAGAAATATCAGTAAAGGTGTTAGGCGACATCAGTAAATTCATGGTTAAACAGCAGAATTACAACGAAGAAAAGTTTAAAAACGCTTTATACTAGCGCAATTCGACGGGTAGGGTTGCGGTATGAGAGTATTGTTTTGGCGAAGTTTGGTGGTGATTTTTGTCATCCTCGGCTTCATTGGTGCAGTGTTGCCCGGTATGCCAACAACAGTCTTTCTGATTTTAGCGGCCTGGGCTGCATCCAAAGGCTGGCCGCAAATGGATGCCTGGTTGTTGAACCATCCCAAATATGGCCAGACCTTAAGAGACTGGCGTGCCAATGGCACCGTACCGCGTAAAGCCAAATGGTTTGCCACCATCATGATGCTGATCAGTGCCTGCATCATGTTATTTACCACGGCTCCGCTGGCAGTCAAAATTTTTACCAACCTGACCATGTTTGTGGTGGCAATCTGGTTATGGCTACGCCCTGAACCTGTTGTTGTCACTCCACCAAAGGTAAAGCAAGAATGATCTACCCTCTACATGCTGCGGATATTCTGGTTGATTTATCTGAGCAGACCTTATATCTACCAAAACACAATAAACTGTATGTGGTGTCTACCGGTGAAAAGGGCATTGGTGAAGCAGAAAATAGTGGCAAAACCCCACGTGGCTGGCATCAGGTGGCCCTCAAGTTTGGTGCAGATGAGCCGGAAAATACCGTGTTTATTGCCCGTCAGCCAACGGGTGAAATTTATGATGATGAGCTGGCCGAACAGTTTCCTGAACGTGACTGGATTTTGTCCCGTATTTTATGGCTATCAGGGCTGGAGGATGGTTTTAACCAGGGCGCTGGCTGTGACACCTTTAAACGTTATATTTATTTGCATGGCACGCCAGATACTGAACCGATGGGTATTCCCAAATCACATGGCTGTATCCGGATGCGCAATCGCGACATTATCGAGCTGTTCGAGCTGATTCCAGAACAGGCATTGGTGTATCTGTCTGAAGAGCGGCTGGATTTTAGTCCCTTGGCCATTGAACCCCAGCCATAAGACTTAAGCCTGAATTTTACTGGCATTTTTCACAGGGAAAAAATAAAAATGTGCAGGCGAGCAGGGGGGTAATTGCAAGAAATTTCTTCTATTCCCTAGTGGGCTAAAAATAAAATTTTTTGAATAAAGTCAAATAACATACAGAATTTGTTTGTTTTTCTAGCGAATCACTTATTTTTTAATCACTCAGTCATAAAAAAGTGAAAACTGGCAGAAAAGCGTTTGACAGGCGGTAAAGATTCTCTATAATGCACCTCACAAACGATGAAGACGTTAAGGGCGCTTAGCTCAGTTGGTAGAGCGTCTGCCTTACAAGCAGAATGTCGGCGGTTCGATCCCGTCAGCGCCCACCAAGCCTTTACGTTAAAGATTCTTACGTGCAGCGGTAGTTCAGTTGGTTAGAATACCGGCCTGTCACGCCGGGGGTCGCGGGTTCGAGCCCCGTCCGCTGCGCCACTTAAGCTTCTTTAATATTCGTTTGAACCACAATAGTGACTTTGTGTAAGTGCAGCGGTAGTTCAGTTGGTTAGAATACCGGCCTGTCACGCCGGGGGTCGCGGGTTCGAGCCCCGTCCGCTGCGCCATTTACATAAAACGCTTTTGAGGGCGCTTAGCTCAGTTGGTAGAGCGTCTGCCTTACAAGCAGAATGTCGGCGGTTCGATCCCGTCAGCGCCCACCATGATTCTTTTGCGATGCAGCGGTAGTTCAGTTGGTTAGAATACCGGCCTGTCACGCCGGGGGTCGCGGGTTCGAGCCCCGTCCGCTGCGCCATCTCAAAGAATAGCCCTATAAGTTTCCTGAGCTTATAGTGGAATCAAGATTGACAATCTTAATCAGGGCGCTTAGCTCAGTTGGTAGAGCGTCTGCCTTACAAGCAGAATGTCGGCGGTTCGATCCCGTCAGCGCCCACCATATTCAAGCTGTAAAGCTTAAAAGACCTTAATTGCTTACGCAATTACCGTTGCAGCGGTAGTTCAGTTGGTTAGAATACCGGCCTGTCACGCCGGGGGTCGCGGGTTCGAGCCCCGTCCGCTGCGCCATTTTTCATGCCCTGATGTGAAAAATGTGATCAATTACCAAGACTACACACTTCGTTGGTCTTGCGTCGTAAAAAATAATATATTATTTTTTACTCTTCAGGGCGCTTAGCTCAGTTGGTAGAGCGTCTGCCTTACAAGCAGAATGTCGGCGGTTCGATCCCGTCAGCGCCCACCATATCTTTCTTGCCTAAATCTTAAATATTCCATAGAATCCCAGCATTATAAAACAATAAAATGGACTGGATGATCTATGCGCAATCCATATCAACGCAAGGCCGCGTCTAAATCTCAAACTTCAAGCTATAACGTTCAAGATATTTACAAACAGTTTATTGAAATCATGGTCAGCCAGGGACAAGTGTTTGCGCTGTATCATGATGGCTGGGCCTTATGTGCCACACCCACCGGACAGCGTGCTTTTGCGGTCTGGCAAAATAAAAGTCTGGCCAAACTGCTGGTCAAAGACAACTGGGAAAATTACGATATTCAGGAAGTCAGCTTTAAAGATTTTATTGAAAAAGTCCTGCCATTTTTAAGACAGGAAAGCACACTGGTGTCAATGAATCTTAGTCCCGAAGGGCAGAATGTACTGGTGGCACCGGAAAAGCTGCTGCTGGATATTAAAAACTATCTTTACCAGATTTATCTGCAAAAACCTGAAGTCTATAAAAACCTGCAACTGCCTTCGCCACGTTCCATTCGCCTTAATTAATCTTTATTGGGTATTAATATTCATTGAGCAGCCAGCCGCTTATATAAGCAAAATATTCGCGTAACCAGGAGTTATAGCGAATATAGAGCGGCGTGGGTGCGCTATAGGATAAGGGCTGCTGATAGCCCTGTTTGCGGGCAATGGCCAGCGCACGCGGTAAATGAAAATCACTGGTGACCACGGCAATCGGATCACTGAGCTGAATGTCGTGCTGTGCCAGCAAGGCCTTGGAATTGTGGAAATTCAGAGCGGTACTGGTGCTGCGTGCTTCCAACAGAATTCGTGTTTTCGGAAGATGATGTTGCTCTGTTAAATAGTGCGCCATCACTTCGGCTTCGGTCCACTGATTCCCAAAAGCGGCGCCACCACTGACGATAATGGGAATCTGCGGCAGCTGCTTGGCCAACACTGCCCCGGCATCCAGGCGTTTGGCCAAGGTTGGCGTTGGCTGGTTGTGCTGGATTCCCCCGCCTAAAATCAGAATCGCCTGCGTATTCGGATTGGGCTGGCTATGCAGGCTTTGCCAGTGTAAGTAGCCAAAGAACAGTACCACACTGAGTAGCCAGACCCAGAAAGTACCCCATACTAAACGCCAGCCTTGTTGATAGATCGGGCGCTGTCGAATCCAGCGCTGTAGCGGAACATAACACAAGGCATAAATGAACAGTGCTGCACCGAGCAGCATCGGCAGCAGGGTACCAAAGTGAAAGCTGTTCAGGCTGAGCAACCACAGACCATTGGCCAGCAGTAGAACTGCAGCCATCAGGCTCAGAAGACGTTTCAGTGGGGCGTGGCTGTGACTCTGCATGGCGGAATAATCATAAATAGCGTGATGTATCTGCAGATTATAAAAGATCAAGATGAAAAAACCGGACATCAAGTCCGGTTTTTTCAATTTTAGTTTTCAGCAAGTTAGCAAAACTTAGTAGACATCACGGCGGTAACGGCCTTCACTGCGTAACTGATCCACCATAGCTTCACCAAGCAGTTCAATCAGGGTCTGGTCAACATCGCTGGCCATGCCATCAATACTGCCGCAGACATAAATCACGGCACCTTGCTCAATCCAGCGTTGCAGTTCTTCGGCCTGTTCACGCAATTTATGGTGTACATAAACTTTCTGTTCCTGATCACGCGAGAAGGCCACGTCCAGACGCTGCAACATGCCGGTGCTTTGCCATGCAGACACAATATTTTCATAGAAAAAGTCATGTGCGCGCTGACGTTCACCGAAAATCAGCCAGTTCTGGGTATAGTCATGACGGATGCGCGCCTGTAACAGACTCATCAGTCCGGCAATACCAGTCCCGTTACCAATACAGATGATTGGACGGTTGTCATCAATCAGGTGGAACGACTCATTGGTGCGAATGCGCAGGGCAATACTGCTCTGTAGCGGCGCATGTTGGGTGAGCCAGCCCGAACCAAGACCCAGTTGACCTTGGGCATCGGATTGCTGACGGACCACCAGACGCAGAATCTGCTGCGATGGAATGCTGGCAATTGAGTATTCACGTGCAGGCAGAGTCGGTAACTGTTCCAGTAACTGTTCCAGATTGGCAAACGGCTCGACTTCAATGGTCAGGTCTTTGTCCCAGAGCGCCTGTTCAATCGGTTCACCGGTCGAATCTAGCAGGGTACCCGGCTGAATCTGATGCTGTTGTATAAAGGCTGCCAGACGCTCAGGACTGTTCCCTGGCTGGATTTCGGCAATATCACCGGCTTCCCAGTGTGCTTCGTGTTGCGGCGCCAGCTCGATATTATAGGCTGGTGCACCCAGACTGTTCGGATTGAGCAGATCACGCTGTTTCAGAATCCAGCTGTCAAAGGTCTTGTGAATGTCCATGCCTTGCAATTCAAGCTGGGTGGCTTGAGCTAGTGCTGTATTCCAGCGTTGGATATCTTCATTGCTGGCATTGTCCACTTCAATGGTGGCAAACAGAGGCTGCGCCTGATTGCGTTGTAACCACTGATCAATTTTATGACCAAAGCTGCAGTAGCTGTCCGGATATTCCTTGGAGCCCAGCGCCAGTACCGCATAACGCAGATGCTGTAAATTGGCCGAGCTGCTCAGGATTTTCTTGTCAAAGCTGGAGGCTAAATCAGGTGCTTCACCGGTACCATAGGTACTGGCTACAAACAGCACCTGTTCTACCGATTGCAGATCTTCCAGACTCAATTGCTGTACCGGTTTCACGGTCACTGGTTGACGCGCTTCCTGCAAACTGGTCGCAGTACGCCAGGCCAGCTGTTCCGCCACGCCGGTTTGGGTGGCATAGGCAATCAGCCACGGTTTGGCATTTGGATCAACCGTGACGGCGCTTGCGCTATTCCGTGCTGCCTGGGTCAGTTTCTTCTGCTTGCGACGTTTCAGATACAGCATCCAGCCGGTGACAAAGAACAGCGGCATCAGCAGGGAAGCGACCATGGCAAAGAACTGGTACACCGGACCAAAGAAGCTGCCACGGTGAACCGGTAACATGCTGCTCATGATTTTTTCATTGAGCTTTTTATCTTCATACAGGCTGATGTCGGTGAGGCTGGCCGTCTGATAGTTATAGGTTGCACTATTGCGGGCACGTTCATGCTGCGGTACTGCATCGACAAAGTTCAGGCTGACTTCACCATTGGCCTGTTTGGGCAGGTTCAGGGTCATGGTTGAGTAGTCGCGTCCCAGTTGTGCCTGTACGCCAGTCCAGGTCTGGTTTAATACATCCTGCATTTGCAGCGAATCCAGTCCTTCCGCACGCTCACCACGACCTTCACGCGCAGCACCTTCGCCACGTTCACGGCCTTGCGGCGCATCACGCTGACCTTGCGGCGCGGCATTGGCCTGCATTTGCGGTTGTGGACGCTCTACGCCCAGCACCTTGAACATGCCATTACGCCACCAGTCATAGGACCAGTACAGACCGGTACAGGCTAGAATCAGGTAGAAAATCACCACCCAGGTGCCGACAACGGCGTGTAAATCCCAGATAAAGTTACGGCCTTTAAGTTTCGGCTTCACAAAGAACCACTGTTTTACCGAATGCTTTTTCGGCCAGCGTAGATACAGACCACTCAAGACAAAGAAAATCAGCATCAAGGCACAGGCGCCGGTAATCTGCTTGCCGACCGGGCCAACGGTCAGGTTACGGTGTAACTGCTGGATAAACTGGAAAAATTCACGGCCTTTAATCTCGGGTAACACTTCTGCGCTGTAGGGGTTAATCAGCACATTCTGGCCGCGACGTGCGCCTTCTTTGGCAATATTGACACTCGAAGATGCTGCCGGATCGGAGGCGATAGTAATGCTATTAATTTTGGTTTCAGGTTGAGTCAGCTGAAAATGCTGATAGATTTCCGCCGGGGTGAGCTTGGCCCGGTTTTCGACCTGCACGGTATAACTGTCCGGATTCATCCATTTTAGAATTTGTTGTTCATAGGAATAAATCGCACCGGTAACACCCATCAGTGCGAGAATCAGGCCTGCACTAATTCCAAGGAACCAGTGCAGCTGGAAAAATATTTTTTTAAGCATAGCAATACAGCAGCAGTGTGAAGAGAACAATGGGCGAAATTATAACTGAAGAATAGCGAGATGGAATAGAGTTTGAATATAATATTTATTATCATTATCATTTAGGTTGGTGCAAACCGGATAAAAAAACCTCCAGCAGGGTGGAGGTTTTTTTGAACGTACAGGCTTAAAGCTGTTTTGGCTCACCTACAGATTCAAGCAGGTGCTTACGAATGGTTTTAAAGGAAAAGTTTTTAGAATCCAGACGTTTCGGCAAGATATAAGCGCCTTGCTGACCTTTGACGGTAAAGTTCACCAGAATGAAATCCGGGGTAGAATACCATTCATAAATGTCTTTCCAGCTAATCGCGCCCATGCCTTCTTGTAGACCCATTTGCTGACGCATGATGATGCCGTGCGGTTGCACGCCTAGACGGATGCCTTTAATTTCCTGTACCGGAAATTCGTTCATTTTACGTTTGGCATACCATTCCAGACCGAATTTACGGATCAGGAAGTACAGCACCACACAGACCAGAGCCACCCAGCAGAAAATGGTGGAATAGTTCTTGATCAGGATAATCCCCAGAATAGACAGGGCCGTAATAATGCCCATGATCGCCCAGGCTTTGGTGCCAATTTTGTTGGTGCTACGCCAAATTAAAAGCTGGGCATGACGCTGCTCGGCTTCGCTAATGTCGTAGTTCACAGGCTGTAAAGTATAAGCGTATAAATTTTTCGCGGTCATAGTGGAACTAACAAATTTCAAACTCAGAAAAGTTTAGCATTAATTACAGCATTTCAGGAGTCTATTGTTGCAAAATCATCCGAATTATAACGAGGCCAGTTCGGTGGCATCCTGATCACGGTCATGGCTTAAACTCTGTTTCAGCTGACTCAGTTGATGCAGGATGGTCAGCATCAGTGATAACTGCTGCAAAATAATCAGTCCCTGTTGATCTTCCTGATGATTTTGACTTAAACGCTGCCGGATGGTATGCAGCATATTTTGCGAAGACAGATCCGGTACTTCATCGTTCAGCAAGGCACCGCGAATATCTTCCAGCGCTTTGTCCAGCAGGGTTAAGATTTCCGGATCTTCAATTTTTTCCCGGTGTGCGCCCAGCGCGGCAATATAGCTGATAAAGGTATGATTCAGGCACAGCAATTTAAAAGCCTGGGCTTTTTGCGAGGCATCAAAATCCGGCTCAGTGGCCAGGGTAGAAATGAGCGAGGCCAGTTCGGCATCGGTATTATGCGCTGCACGGCGTACCACGCGATAGGTCAGGCCGTTATTGCGCCCGGTTTTGTATTGCTCGACCACTTCGGTCAGATAATCACACTGCGCATTTAAGGCACGGCGAATGGTGCGCGGCAAACGGCGGAATTTCCAGTCCGGGAAAATAAAACTGACGCCAAACCAGGCCAGTGCGCAGCCAATTAAAGTATCAATCATACGCGGCAGGGCGGCGGCAAAGCCCATGCCATCGAGGTTAAAGTTAATCAGCGCCAGAATGGTAATAAAGGCGGTGGCTTGGGCATACTGCTTACTGCGTAATTCAAAGAACAGAATTCCGCTGACTACCAGCAGCAACAGCTGACCTTCGACCGACGGAATAAAATATAAGATGCTATAACCGACCAGAATCCCGACCAGGGTGCCGACAATCCGCAGGCGTAAGCGGCGTTTGGTGGCGTTAAAGTTGGGTTGGGTCACAAACAGTGCGGTCAGTAAAATCCAGTAGCCGTATTCAATATTGGTGACCTGGACAAAAATATAGCCAATCAGCAGCACCGCCGATAATCGAATGGCATGCCGGAACAGCACCGATTCCGGAGTTAAATGCTGCTTGATGCGGATGACCATATCATCCCAGCCTTTCAGGTCATCATCTTTAAGCTGGTTTTCAATATGTTTGGTTTTATCCAGCTTGATATAACGCTCGGTTTCCAGGTTGCGTAACTGCGCGTCAATAGATTTAAGGTTCTGATACAGGGCAAACAGGGCATTGACCCAGACCTGATCATACTGCTGTTCGCTACGTAGCTTTTGCAGCGAGTGTTTCAGGTTTTCAAAGGCATGTTTAAAGCGTTTGCTGTGAATATAAGGTTCACGCTTCAGGATACTTTCGCTTAAATCTTTACAGGCTTTGCCCTGAATCGCCAGAATACGCTGGAAACGGAACAGGATGTCGCTGTGCTCAAAAATTTTGGCCAGTTTCTGATAGTCAATATGCGCGGAGTCGGCACGTTCATGAATATCCTGGGCAATAAAATAATACTGCAGGCTGCGGCGGGTGTCTTTCTGGCCGCGGTCACCTTTTAAGCGGGTCAGTAGCGCGGTTTTCAGTTCATTAAACAGGCCAATCAGCTTGCCATTTTCCATTGACAGGTCAATCAGGCTTTGCTGATAACTACCGGGTGTCATATCGACATCAAACAGGTTGGATTTGGCAAACAGAAAATCGCCTAACGAGGCATAGCTTTGCGAAAGTTTGTCTTGTAGCTGCCGTACCGGAAACAGTAAAAAACTGATGGTGGAAATCAGGCCGTACCAGACTGCACCGGCCACCAGCAAGGCTGGCTGGGTGTACCAGTCTTCAAACAGGTCCACGCCGAGCATGGCATAAACCGAAATCACCAGACAGCCATAGGCAATGGTGGCATAACGCCGGCCCAGAGAACCGAGCAGAATCAGGCCAATACAGGAGATAATCAGGCCAATGGCAAACAGCACCGGATGTGGAAACAGCAGCTGAATGGAGGCGGCGGTAATAAAAAAGCCGATATAGGTATAAGTCTGGTTCAGGATTCTTAAAGAGAAGCGGTCATCAATATCGCTTAAACCGGCTGCGACCACGCCCAAGGTTAGCGGAATGGTGGCCAGCTGATAGCCGAGCAGATAAGGAACAAAGGCGGTGCCGGCAAAGGCGATCATCATCCGGATGTTATAGATAAAGGCCGTGTTGTAGGCAATGTGTTTGAGACGTGTGAGCCAGGATTTCAAGACTGTTCCTTAAACGAAGCCAGATGCTATGCAGCGGGCAGCAATTATGTGAAACTTCACTTTCAGTACCCTGAAATAATACTATGGACTGTGTACCTTGTCTTTAAATCAGTCATTTAAAAAAGAAATATGAATATGTCCGATTCCCATGCCAGTGCAAGCCCGCAGCAGCAGTATCCATCTTCCTGGATTTTACTGCTGGCATTGCTGACCTCGCTTGGTCCGCTGTCGATTGATATGTATCTGCCGGCCTTGCCCCAAATGGCAGATGATTTTGGGGTCAGCACACAAATGGTGGCCAATAGTCTACCGGCTTATTTTCTGGGCCTGGCGATTGGACAGTTAATTTATGGCCCTTTAAGTGACCGGATTGGCCGTAAAACCCCACTGTATTTTGGTTTGGGACTGTATTTTCTGGCCAGCCTGCTCTGTGTTTATGCCCAGGATGAATGGAGCCTGATTGCTGCGCGGGTGTTACAGGCCTTAGGGGGCTGTGTCGGGGTGGTGATTGCCCGTGCGGCAATTCGTGACCGGCTGGATATGCAGGCTTCCGCGCAGGCTTTTTCCAGCATGATGATTGTGACCGCAATTGCGCCCATTATTGCGCCGGGTCTGGGGGCGATTGTGCTGAGCTTTTTTGACTGGCAGGCGATTTTTGTCTGTCTGGCCATCATGAGTTTAGTCTGCTGGTTATGTGTTCATTTTTTCTTTCAGGAAACCTTGCCGCCAGAGCGCCGTCTGAAATTGAATTTCTATCAGGTGCTGACCCTCTATCTGGCGATTTTTAAGGACCGCAGTTTTTATTTACCGATGATTGCCGGCTGTTTTACCGGCGGGGCGATGTTCTGTTATATCAGCAGTTCTGCCGCTGTTCTGATGGATGGTTATGGCCTGAACCAGCAGCAGTTTTCGATTGCTTTTGGTGCCAATGCGGTCGGTATTATGCTGGCCTCGACCTTAAACAAGCATTTGGCAACCAGCAGCTCTTTAATGACCCGTTTAAAAATAGGCGGTACGGTGCAGGGCACTGGCGCGCTAATTCTGGTCATCGCCGGGCTGATGAGCCATGCGCCGATTGTTGTGGTTTTTGCCGGGCTGTTTTTAGCTGTGGCCGGAATTGGTTTTACTGGCCCCAATGCCATGGCGTTGGCGATGTCGGAGCAGGGTGCCCGTGCCGGTACAGCTAGCGCGATTATGGGCAGTATGCAATTTAGCTGCGGTTTAATTGGCGGCTTAATGTTGAATGTACTGATCTGGGATGCTTTATTAAATATGGGCAGTGTGATGCTGCTGTTTATTCTGATTGGGGTGATTGCGATGTACATTATGCATCGGGAGCGGAAATTAAAAACCGCCTAAACCCGATTCATCTTTACAAATAAAAAGAAGAAACCCGGGTGGTTTCTTCTTCGCTCTTTAAGCTGTTGCAGCGTGAGGGCCAGAGCTAAAAAATTATTCTACAAACACGGCAAATTCTTCGACCGGTACGCGCGGGGTAATAAAGCTATTTACAATATGCTCTGGATCGGCATAACCCAGGGCCATACCACAGACCAGTTCTTCATCGGCCGGGGCGTTTAAGACCTCCAGTACAATGCGATGAAAGCTATTCCAGGCTGCTTGTGGACAGGTGTCCAGCCCGCGTGCCTTGGCGGCAATCATCACGTTTTGCATCATCATGGAAAGATCCATTTTTGAACCAATTTCCAGGTCACGGTGTAGGGTAAAAAACAGGCCTACCGGTGCATCAAACAGCTGAAAATTACGCAGATGCTGCGCGGCCATCTTCTGCTTTTCACCTTTTTCAATATTGAGTAGGCCATACAGTCCCCAGCCATTTTCACGGCGCCGCTCAATAAAAGGCGAGAACCATTGTTCCGGATAATAGGAAAAGGTGGCCTGATAATCGGCCGCACGTTCAGGATGCAAATACAGTTCAGTTTGTGCCTGACAGACCCGATCAATGAGTTCCTGACGCTTTTGACCGGTCACTACATACACCTTCCACGGCTGAATATTGGTGCCAGAAGGTGCGCGGCTGGCCACGCTTAGAATATCTTTAATCATTTGCGGATCGACCGGCCGATCTAAAAAGGCGCGCACTGAATGACGCGAGCTAATGGCCTGATCGACCAGTTGTACTTGTCCTTTATCCATGAAAAATCCCTTAAAATGTTTATGTTCTAATCAACTGTTGCTATATACAATAGTCTAATATTTAACCGGGTGGGTAACTTTTGCTTTTCGATAAAACTATGATAATTCGATATTTTTACAAACGAGAATTAGAAAAATTGATCAGTCCTTTATCCTTATACGTTAGAAGTGATTTTAATAAAATAAATTAATTGTTAGATTGAAAGCATAAAACGATTACAGTTTTGTGTAATTCTTTATCGATAAGACTTTTAATTAGTTGATAAATAGCAAAAGTGTGATGATTAAATGACATTTAAATTAGGGATGCTTGCCATCTGAGTCAGTATTTAAAATGTCTTAAAAGAGCACGGATGCGCATTATTTTTTACTCTGGAGAAACCCATGGATCGTAAAATCCAAACTTCACTTATCACAAAAACATTAGCGGTCGCAATTACAGCAGCAATGGCGTCTACGGTACAGGCGGCAAGCACTGAACAACAACAAATTCAAGAATTACGCCAGGAAGTACAAGCACTCAAAGCTTTAATTCAACAGCAGCAACAGGTTCAGCAACAGCAACAAGTCCAGATTCAGCAAGTGCAGGCGCAACCGGCACCTGCAGCAAAATCGGCTTCACCATTTTCCTTAAAGTCGAAGGGCGGTGCTGAAGTCAATCTGTACGGTTTTGTGCGTGGTGATGCCAACTATATTGTTGAAGGTGCAGACAATGACTTCAACTCGGTACATACCAGCACAGGTGCTGCTAAAGACAAATTACGTGCAACCCCAAAAACTACACGTTTAGGTCTCGATTTCTCTTCACCAGTAGGTGACCGTAAAGTGGGCGGTAAAATTGAAGTTGACTTTGCTGGAACCAACGATGCATTACGTATCCGTCATGCATACTTAACGCTGGACAACTGGTTATTGGGTCAAACCACCTCTAACTTCCTGTCAAATCATGCACCAGAAATGATTGACTTTGGTACCAACGTCGGCGGCGGTATTACCCGTATTCCACAAGTGCGTTATAGCCACAAACTGGCACCGGCGACTCAATTGTTGGTTTCTGCTGAAGAAGGGAATAGCTCTGCTACTGGTAGTGATGTGACTTATCGTGTACCAACGGTAACAGCTAAATTGACTCAAGGCTTTGCTGAAGGTAAAGGTGCCGCATCAGCACGTGCATTGGTTGAACACTATAAGGCTGAATCAGGTGATGACAAAACAGGTTGGGGTGTAGCTGCAGGTGCATATTATCAGGTTGCAGAACCACTAAAAGTATCGGCTGATGTTTCTTATGTTCAAGGCAACAGCAATTATCTATACGGTGCGAATACTGCATTTGTAGAAGGTGCTAATGGTGATATTGAACAAAATGAATTTACTGCTTTCCAGGTCGGTGCAACCTATAAGTTTGCGCCAAACCTGCGTTCAACACTCGGTTATGGTGCTATTTTTGCAGATGATGGCACAGACTACGCAGCCTTAAATGAAGATGCAAATAAAGAAGTGTATCAAGCATGGTTAAACTTCATTTATTCGCCAGTAAAACCAGTTGATTTGGGTATTGAATATATCAACGGTGAGCGTGAAACCTTTGCAGGTGAAACGTTTAAAGACAACCGTTTTGGTTTAATGGCACGTTATAACTTCTAAGTGCTGAACCAAAAAAGAGGTGGCTTGCCACCTCTTTTTTTTATTTACCATTTTAAAAAAAACAATTTTAAATTCAGTTGCTTAAATTTATAGTTAAAAGCAATAAGTTAGACTAATAGCGAATAGCGTTAAAAAAATAAAGATTTTTAGAGAAAAAGATGCATAATGTGCGATTTTTTAAGCTGTATTGTTCAGCTTTTTCTATGAATTAAGATGTATTTGTTGGCTACATGAAGCAATGCATTTTCTATGTTTAGGAGCCTATATGAGATTATCTTTCTATAGTAAGCCTATTCAGAGATTTCAGCCTGACATTACCCTGCCACTGAAGTGTCTGTATTTTATTTTTCACTCCCTCTTTTTCAGGCAGTGCCGGTTGATATGAATTTGAGGAGCGAAGCTGAGTCTTGCGCTCCAGCTCAGATGCTTCATCGCCAACTCAGAACTTTTTCTGATTTACATTATTCATATTGCAGAGTTTTCCCGTTTATTTAAATTAAACAGAGCAGCCTTATCATAAAAGGTGCTTATATCATCAGGTTTAAATAATCAGAACCGGAAAACAATAAGCATTGACCATATTAAATGGATATTGCCATGGAATTTACTTTTAATGCGTTTTACACCTTAATTGCGGCTGTAATCGTTCTCCTTTTAGGACGTTTTTTAGTTAACAATATTGATTTTCTAAGACGTTACAACATCCCGGAACCTGTCGCGGGCGGTTTGGTCGCTGCGGTAGTGTCTTTAATCGTGCATAATTTCTGGGGCTACAGCATTACCACCAGTAGTGCGCTACAAACCAGTTTTATGCTGATTTTCTTTGCCTCCATCGGTTTAAGTGCCAACTTTGCCAAACTGCGTGAAGGCGGTATTGGTCTGGTGATCTTTCTGATCGCAATTTCACTATTCATCATTGTACAAAACTTTGTCGGGATTAGTCTGGCGACAGTATTGGGCATTGATCCGCTAATTGGTATGATTGCCGGTTCCATTAGCTTAACCGGTGGTCACGGGACTGCGGGTGCATGGGGTGAAATCCTTGAGGTTGAACATGGTATTCAGGGTGCTTTGGCCCTGGGGATGGCCAGTGCGACCTTCGGTCTGATTATTGGCGGTATTATTGGTGGGCCATTGGCCAAACTGCTGATCAACCGTTATCAGTTGGCTACACCACGGACCGATGCACAAATTGAACAGCGTGACAATACGCCAGTTGAACCGGTACCGGGTGAGTTTGTACCATTTGAATATCCGCATCAGGTGCGTTTAATTACCGCAGACAATGCCATTACCACTTTAGGTTTATTTGCAACCTGTCTGGCCTTTGCCGATTTTATGACTGGTTATGCCAAAGGTACGCTGTTTGAGTTGCCAACTTTCGTCTGGGCTTTGGCTGGTGGGGTAATTCTGCGTAACGTATTAGAAGGTATTTTCAAAGTCACTATTTTTGACCGTGCGATTGACGTATTTGGTAATGCATCATTGTCTTTATATTTGGCGATGGCATTGCTGTCATTGAAATTATGGCAACTGGCAGATCTGGCGGGCCCGCTAATGGTCATTCTAGGCGCGCAAACCATCACCATGGCCTTGTATGCGGCCTTCATTACCTTCCGTGTTATGGGTAAAAACTACGATGCTGCTGTACTGGCTGCGGGTCACTGTGGTTTTGGTATGGGTGCAACACCTACTGCGGTTGCCAACATGCAGGCCATTACCAATATGTACGGTGCTTCTCATAAAGCCTTCCTGATTGTACCGCTGTGTGGTGCTTTCTTTGTCGACTTGATTAATGCGACTGTCATTCAAGTCATTCTTAAGTTTTTTGTTTAAGTAATTTGAGTGGAAAAGCCTTGTTAAAAGGCTTTTCTTTTTAGGATGACTCAATCAGCAAAGGGTGCGAAAAAATGAATGAACAATTAAATGAAACCCTAATGTCCTGGGTGACGCTTCTAAATACCCCGCTGTGGGATTTTCTGGTGATCTTTCTGGTCGGTGTCGGGATATTTTATACCCTGATCACCGGCGCTGTACAAATTCGCCTGTTCTGGCACAGTATTAAAGCTATGAGGTCGAGCCGTAAAAAAGGCGAAGACAGTTATGGGATTACCCCATTTCAGGCCCTTGTGACCGGTTTGGCCAGTCGGGTCGGGGTCGGTAACGTTGCCGGTGTTGCGATTGCGATTGCGATTGGTGGTCCGGGTGCGGTGTTCTGGATGTGGTTTACCGCATTTTTAGGCATGAGTTCGGCCTTTGTCGAATCTTCACTGGCGCAGCTATTTAAGGTGCGTGATACCAGCAACCAACAGTTCCGTGGTGGTCCGGCCTATTACATTACCCAAGGCCTGAAACAGAAATGGCTGGGTGTAGTATTTGCGGTTGCCCTGATTTTAACTTACGGTTTCGTGTTTAACGCGGTGCAGGCCAACTCGATTATCAGTGCCACATCACATGCCTGGGGCTGGAATCAGGCCAATCTGACTGTGCCAATGGGTGCATTCAGTTTTGAACTGTCCTGGTTGGGGCTGGTTCTGGTCGTCATGACCGCCATGATTATTTTTGGCGGGATTAAACGTATTGCCAAAGTCGCAGAGAAGTTTGTCCCGATTATGGCGCTGTTATATCTCGTGGTGGCGCTATATATCGCAGTGATTAATATACCGATTATTCCGGATATTTTCCGCCTGATTTTCAGCAAGGCCTTTGAGTTTGATGCCGCTGCCGGTGGTTTCTTTGGGGCGATGGTGTCGATGGCGATGATGATGGGCATCAAGCGTGGTCTGTTCTCCAATGAAGCGGGGATGGGTTCTGTACCAAACGCGGCTGCTGTGTCGGATGTAAAACATCCGGTCAATCAGGGACTGGTACAGATGCTGGGCGTATTCGTGGACACCTTTATTGTCTGTTCATGTACCGCAATCATCATTTTGTCTTCCGGTTTATATCAGAATGCCGGTTTTGAAGGGGTGACCCTGACCCAGATGGCGCTGGAAAGCCAGATTGGCCATTGGGGCGATGACTTCCTGGCCATTATCCTGTTTATGTTTGCTTATTCGTCGATTATTGGGAACTACGCCTATGCCGAAGGTAACGTGCAGTTTATTAACAATAACCGCAAGATCATGCTGATTTTCCGTTTGCTGGTGCTGTTTATGGTGTATTTCGGCGCGATTGCTACCGTACCACTGATCTGGTCGATGGCTGATCTGTTTATGGGCGTGATGGCCACCATCAACCTGTTTGCCATTTTACTGCTGACGCCATTTGTGCTGATGTTGCTAAAAGACTTCAAAGCACAGCTGAAGCGTGGCGTGAAAGAGCCGGAATTTAAACTGGACAATCATCCTAAATTTAAAGACCGGGTTAATTCCGATATCTGGTAATACAAACAATAACAGCCTCATCATGAGGCTGTTGTTTTATTAATAGCAGGTTATCTTTTAGATGCTTTAGCTTAGCAAAGACAGCAAACCCATATATACGCCAAAGCTGCCGATCAGGCTGATCCACACCGGCAGTTTGCTTTTCAGTAAAACAATCACAAACATCACAAACGCCAGATCCAGCACTGATGTTAAATAATCCTGTCCCATATCAACAATGAGCGCGAGCAATAAACCCACCACCGCGGCATTAATACCAATCACCGCATGTTTGATTTTGTCCTGATGCATCAGCCAGGACCAATGCGGCAGGGTAGCAAAAATCAGAAAGAACGAGGGCAGGAAAATGGCGATGGTGGCAATGATCGCGTTCAGCACAGGATAGGCAGTTAAATCCAGAAAATAGCCGACATAGCTGGCAAAGCTGAATAAAGGACCCGGCATGAGCTGGGCAAAGGCATAGCCTAAATCAAACTGCTGGGCTGAGATCATGCCGGTACTGACAAAGTCCTGATGCAGCAGCGGTAAAATAATATGCCCACCACCAAAGACCAGTGCAGCAGACTGATAAAAGCCTAAAAAGCCTTCAGCCAGCAGATTCGGATTGATCCAGTTCAGCGCACCGAGCAGCAGAAATGGACAGATAAATAAGATTAGCCAGAGTGTAGTCGAGCCGAAACTGCGCTGTTCCAGCTGAAAACTCGGCGTGGTATGACTGCCGCTTTGAGGTTGTGCTTTGGCAATCCACATGCCGGCCAGACCAGCCAGCACAATCACCAAAATCTGGTTATATGACAAGGGCAGGAACCAGATCATAAGCGCAGACACAAGCATCAGCAGGTATTGCCACCAGCTTTTGCAAAAGCTTTGCAGCATTTGCCAGAAGGCCCAGAACACTACCGCCAGTACAATCAGTTGAATGGCATGAAAATAAGCCGAACTGATCCACGGGAATAACTGCTGACCGATAAAGGCCAGTAGGGTCATCAGCAAGGCCGAGGGCAGGGTAAAACCCAGCCAGGCCACCACCGAGCCTAAATAGCCACGTTTTAAATAGCCAATGGCCAGTCCAACCTGACTGCTGGTCGGGCCGGGCAACAGTTGCGCTAAAGCGACGACCTGGGCATAGTCTTCATCTTTGAGCCAGTGCAAACGCTGCACAAAAGTCTGGTGAAAAAACACCAGATGCGCGGCTGGGCCCCCAAAAGATAAGCATCCCAGCTTAAAGAAAATCAGAAAAATCTGTGAATAAGATAAAGAAGACATTGGCTAGAATTTTAAAAAACCCGACTTAAGTTTAAACTGAGCAGATGACAGTTTAACGAATTTAAACAATGCACTGCAGAAAATCTCCTTAGACTACAGCAGGCCTGTCGAGTTCAGATCGAGGAATCCATGTTGAATAAAAATCTTGGCTTTATCAGTGTGATGGGGGCAGTCATGCTGACCTTAGGCGCCTGTCAGCATCTGCCAGAACAGCATCAGCGGGTGTCCTCCCAATTAATGGCAACCCCGGCAATGGCAGAGGCCAGCCAGCAGAACGCACGCATGAACTTTAAAACGTTGCCGCAATATACCGGACAGGACCCGGTCATTGCCTTGGTGCTGGGCAGCGGCGGCGCGCGCGGTTATGCCCATATTGGCGTAATTGAAGTGCTGGAACAAAATGGCATCCGTCCGGATTTTATCGTCGGGACCAGTGCCGGCAGTATTGTCGGGTCGATTTATGCCAGCGGCAAAAGCGCGCATGAGCTGCGTCAGATTGCCCTGAACATGAAGGCCAATGATGTCCGTGACATCAAGCTGGATATGAAAGGCTTCTTCGATGGCAAAAAAGTCGAGAACTATGTCAATACGCAGGTCAACCAGTTGCCGTTAGAGCAGCTGCCAATTCCGATGTATGTGGTGGCCACTGAATTAAAACAGGGCAAGAAAGTGGTATTTAATGCCGGCAATACCGGACAGGCAGTACGGGCTTCGGTGTCCATTCCAAGCATGTTTATTCCGACCCGAATTGCCGATGCCGAATATGTCGATGGTGGACTGGTCAGTCCGGTGCCGGTAAATGTCGCCCGCGAACTGGGTGCGGACATTGTGATTGCGGTCGATATTCTGGCCCAGCCGATGTATACCGAAACCACCCATGTCTGGGGGCTGTTTAACCAGAATATTAATATCATGCAGAAGCATCTGGCTCAGGAAGAGCTGAAACATGCCGATATTGTAATTCAGCCAGATTTACGCGAAAAAGCACATATTTTTGATGTGCAGGGCCGCGAAGCCACCATGCAGGCCGGTGTAGTCGCCGCCTATGGCAAGCTGGGGCAGATTTCGCAGGTCTATCAGCATAAAGGCTATGCCGATGGTCACCGGATTCAAACCTATAACCTGCAACAAAATACTGTTGAGATACATTCGGGGCGCTAGAATGCTGCCGGTTTTTTCTATAACTTAAGTCGAATAAAAATGGCAAGAATGCTCATATCGCAATTTGCTTTTGGCGTTAATTGCCTGATGTTATTCAATAAAGGGATTTCGATTCATGCTCAAAAGGTTGTGATTAATATTTAAAGTTTATATATAAGTGTATTTTAATTCAGCTATTTAAGTTTACCTGTTGTTAATAAAGCTCTTATACTGGCCGCATCAGAATATAACGATTTATCTTAGAAGCTAAAACTGAGCAGGGCATGAGCATGAAGCAATTACACATTGGACAATCTGTACAACTGGCCAACATGGAACAAATTATTTTTACCATTAAAAAAATTAATGCCGATGGTTCCTATGAAATTGAAGCCCAGCTCGATGTACAAAATGTTTTAAATTATGGTCACGTGTCGCCGGAAATGTTGCGTCATATCAACCCGGCTTAAAAGCTCAGGCAGTAAAAAGTCCAATTTTGGGCTGAACTCATCTGCCCGAATGGAAAAAATCCACCTCCTGACGCGCCTGCTGAAATCCTGTTCAAGTGGTGTCGGGATGTGGATAAATAATTGAAAATTCAAGTAATAGCGCAAAACACTATATATTTTTCTAAATAATACCCCAATCACCATAAATAATAATGATGACTTTATTGCCGAATTGAACATTTAATTTGTGTTAAAAACGATATAATAATATTCACATATCCTGTCTTTTATAAGAGCCGAAAACAAGATGTCCCCATTAGATCAGCTTAAACCCATCTTAGAAGATCAATCTGAATTAACCATGTCGGTGTTAATGACGCCAGATATGGCAAACTTTTCCGGTAATGTTCATGGGGGAACAATTCTAAAATTACTGGATCAGGTGGCTTATGCCTGTGCCAGCCGTTATTCAGGCAGCTATGTGGTGACACTTTCGGTAGATAAAGTGAACTTTAAGGAACCAATTCATGTCGGCGAGTTGGTGACGTTCCTGGCCAGTGTAAACCATGTAGGCCGTACTTCCATGGAAATTGGCATTCGCGTCGAAGCGCAGAATATTCAAAAACGCACCGTGCGTCATACCAACAGCTGCTATTTCACCATGGTCGCAGTTGATGAGCAGGGCAAACCCAAACAGGTGCCGGCCTTAAATCTGGACAATGACTGGAAACGCTGCCGTTTTGAAGCGGCAGAACAGCGTAAAGTGGCGCGTTTACAGGAAGGTACTCATCCATCTTGCAGTATTTACAAGAAGTCGATTTAAGTCTGACTTTCACTGTGTTGAAGAAAGACCTGAAATTTCAGGTCTTTTTTTATTGCCAAATTTTTTCATACCAGACGACAAAAGAATCACTCGCCAGCCGGCACCAACTGGCTTATTATAAAACGATACGTATCGTTTCGTTTTGGGCTGGGTATGGAAACTGAAAAATCATCACGGCGGCAGCAATGTATTTTAAATGCTGTGGTCGAGGCACTGGCAGAGTATGACTATAGCCATCTGACCATTGAGGATATTGCCACGCGGGCCGGTGTGGGGAAATCGACCATCTACCGCTGGTGGAAACATAAATCCGAACTGGTGTTCGATGCCTTTAAGCTGCAAACCGCCTCGATTTTTGAACTCGACTTTAGCCAGTCTTTGCAGTTTAACCTGACCCAGCAATTGTTTAAGCTGAGTCAGGCGCTGAACCATCAGGTTGGGCGGGCGGTACTGGTGGTGATGGCCGAGCAGCGTGAAACTGCCGCAGCATTTTTTCGTGAATATTTGCTGCCACGGCGTGAACAGATGCGCAAGCTGATTCAGCTGGCGATTCAGCGTGGCGAAATTGTGGCGCAGTATCCGTTTGAACTGATGCTCGACACGCTATATGCACCGATTCATTACCAGATTATTTTCTTTAACCGGATGCCCGATGCCGACTATATTCAGCAGCTGATTGAGATGGTGCTGGCACCAGTCCGGGTTCAGCCGCTTATTGATGCGCAGGAGCGCTAAGCCTATGTCTGCTCAAAGTTCTGCTGCATTATGGAATCGTGCATTTATTCTGTGTCTTTTCAATAACCTGTTTCTGTTTGTTTATTATTTTGCCCTGCTAGCCGTATTACCAATTTATATCATGAATGATCTGGGCGGCACGGTCAAAGAAGCCGGTTTGGCTCTGACCCTGTTTCTGGTGTCCTCGATTGCCATCCGGCCGTTTTCCGGTTTAATCGTGGAAAAGCTGGGCAAGAAACTGTCTTTTCGTGGTTCTGAGCTGTGCTTTGTGCTGTTTGCCTTTTGCTATATCTGGATTGACAGCATGTGGAGCCTGCTGCTGGTGCGTTTTTTACATGGCATCTGGTTCAGTATTTTAACCACGGTGGCGGTGCCGGTGGCCAGTGACTTTATTCCAGAAGCGCGTAAAGGCGAGGGCATTGGTTATTTTGTGATGTCGACCAATTTGGGCGTGGTTTTTGGGCCTTTAATTGCCTTAACCACCATCCAGTTCACCAGTTTTCGGGTGTTGTTTGCCGTGCTGGCAGTGATTATGGCGATGGGTTTTCTGTTCTGCCTTAGCCTGAAACTGCAGGATGATCGGGTCAAACCAGCTAATCTGTCTGATCCATCTGCCACGAAACCCCGGCTGAGCCTGCATGATATTGTCGAAACCCGGGTCATTCCGGTGGGGCTGGTGGCCATGCTGACTGCCTTGGCCTATTCCAGCGTGATCAGTTTTATTACTGCCTATAGTGAAGCCAAGCAGTTACTGGCCTATACCAGTCTGTTCTTTGTGGTCTTTGCTGTGTCCATGATTGTGGTGCGGCCGTGGGTCGGCAAGCGTTATGATCGTAAAGGTCCAAGTGCGGTGATGTATCCGTCCTTTGTGTGTTTTGCCATGGGACTGGTGATTGTCAGCTTTTTATCTAATCCGTGGATTTTATGGCTGTCGGCGGTGTTTATTGGTATTGGCTACGGCACCTTGTTTCCGTGTCTGCAAACCGTGGCCATTCAAACGGTCAATAAACAGCGCATGGGTCATGCGATTTCAACGTTCTTTACCCTGTTTGATCTGGGGCTGGCACTCGGTTCCGTGCTGATGGGCATCCTGATTGCCTGGATGGGCTTCCAGCTGACCTATTTACTCTGCGCCGTGCTGGTGCTGTTGACCTTGCTGCTTTACAAAGCCATGGTCACACCAACCTTGCGTCAGGCTCCCTAAGAGGCTTCAACATGGAATTAAGACATTTACGTTATTTTGTTGCGGTGGCAGAAGAGCTGAACTTTACCCGGGCCGCAGCCAGAATGTATACCGTGCAGCCATCTTTAAGCCAGCAAATTAAAGATCTGGAACAGGAGGTCGGGGTACAGTTATTGCTGCGTTCCAACCGTAAAGTGGAACTGACTCCAGAAGGCGAGGCCTTTTTAAAGCAGGCGCGTTTGTGTCTGGACTATGCCGACAAAGCCATTCAGGAAGCGCGGCAAGTGGCACAGGCACAGAAAGCACAGCTGAATATCGGCTTTGTGCCGGTGGCTGAAATGAAAGTGTTTCCTTATATCATGCCGAATATTCGCGCCCAGTTTCCCGATTTAAAAATCCATTTTCATAGCCTGCCGGATGCCGAGCAGTTTAAGGCCTTAAGTCGGGCGGAAATTGATATTGCTTTTACCCGCTATCCAGATGAATCTGGAGCGTTTGAGTCAATCCAGATTTTTGATGAACCACTGACCCTGATTGTGCCGAAAGATTCTCCGGCGGCCAGCTTAAAACATATCAGCATCAAAAGTTTTCAGCAGCAGGATTTTGTGATTAGTGATGAGCACGCCTCACCGCAGCTGTACAAAATTATTCAGGACTTTTTAAAGCAGTCCAGGCTGGAGATTCATGTGGTGCAGCATTCCACCAATATCCTGATGAACGTTAATCTGGTCGGGATGGGCGTCGGCTGGAGTCTGGTGCCCGCTTATGTGATTCCGCTACTTGGCGATAAAATTGTGGTGAAAAATACATTAGAGCCACTGCCGATGATTGGCCTCTATGCCAGCTATCGCAAACAACATCGCAGCGAAGCGATTGAGCTGATTTTAAAAGTGTTAAAAGCGCAGTTTTATATGGATTTTGGCTAAAGCGTGTGTGTTACGCCTAACTGCATATCGGCGCAGCCGGTTTTTTAAAATTGGTGAAGCCGTTAAAGATGGACACAAATCAACAGCGTTTCTCGCCGGACAGCAAGCTTAAAATATAAGCATTGATGCTGTCGAGGAACTCCACATGCAACTGTATACGCATCCTCAATCACGTGGTCAGACCCTGATGCCGCTATTACAGGAGTTGCAGATTCAGGATCAGATCGAGATTATTCAGGTCAGTTGGGAAGATCTGCAACAGCCAGAGTATCGGGCCATGAATCCTTTGGGCAAAGTGCCGCTACTGGTCGATGGCCCGGTTTTTATTAGTGAAACCCCGGCAATTTTTGCCTATCTGGCTGATCATTTCTTTGAACAAGGTTTGGCCCCGGCCCTGGATGATCCGCAGCGCGGCGCCTATTTCAAATGGCTATTTTTCTGTCATGGCCCATTAACCGAATGGATTGACTTGAGCAATTTCCAGATCAGTCAGGCCCAGCTCGAACAGCATAAACGCGGTTTAGGGATGGGATTGCCGGAAGATCTGATGGCGTTTTTAAAACAGGGACTGCAGCAGGCCAACCCCTATTTGCTCGGTGAGCGTATGAGTGCCGCAGATTTGTATCTGGCGTACTGGCTGGCCTATGCCATTGCTCTGAAGGCCATTCCTTATCTGGAAGAATTCCGGCCGTATCTGCAATGGATGGCGCAGCGGCCATCCTTAAGTCAGGTGATCTGGTTTCAGCAGCTGGATCAGCATTGAAACAGCGGCATGAACATGAGCGCGAATAGCAAAAAACCACGCCTGAGCGTGGTTTTTTGAAGGGTTCATCTTATTGGGCATGCAGTTTCTGGAACAGTTGCTGACTGGTACTTTCCAGGGTTTGCGGAATTGCCAGCGCCGCAACGAAACGGTCAGGGCGTAAAATTACCACCGAGCCTGTGGTTTTGCCAAACCAGCTGCGAATTTCTGTGCCCAGATCACCAATGGTAATCACATCTGCAGAGTGTTTCGGCTGTGGATGTTTGAGCTGCACCGCAGGAATTACCTGAATAAATTTCACCCCCAGTTTCTGCCATTGCTGCATGCTGCTGTCAGACAGTCCCCATTTTGGATCAACCCCCCAGGCGATAATCGCAAAGTCATTGCCCAGTACGTCATCCAGCAGCACCGTTTCACCTGAGGCCAGTTGTACCTGCGGCTGAATAAACATTTTACCGACCGGCGAGTGTTTATCGGTTTGTGGCAACAGGGCGCCATCCTGATATTTCGGCATCGGCTTAAAGCGCATTTCCAGCAAATACTGTTTAATGGGCTTGATGTAATTCAGCACATAGGAAATACCATCACGGATAATACCTTGCCATTGTTTTGGCGGTGCCAGCACATGCCCGGCCATCACCGATAAATCAATCATGGCTTTGGCATGGTCTTTACGTTCAATCTGGTATGAATCGAGCAGCTCGGCAGCGGCTTTGCCCTGAATCACCAGCGCCATTTTCCAGGCCAGGTTAAAGGCATCACGCATGCCGCTATTATAGCCCTGACCCTGCCACACCGGCATAATATGTGCTGCATCACCGGCCAGTAAAATCCGGCCGACACGGAATTTTTCGGCAATACGCGCATTGTGGGTATAGACACGCTGGCGAATGACCTCGATACCATCGGTGGTTGGCAAGACTTTAGACAGTAACTTGGCGATATTTTCCGGTTTGCTCAGTTCTTCCTGGGTTTCGCCCGGCATCACCATAAATTCGAAACGGCGGATGCCATGCGGCAGGGCGGCGGACACATAAGGACGCACCGGGTCACAGCACAGATAAATATGCGGCGTGGCCAGTGGGTCATTATCAATATCAATCACAATCCACTGGTTCGGAGCTGTTTTACCATCAAAGGCAATATTCAGACGACGGCGTACCAGAGAATTGCCGCCATCGCAGGCAATCAGATATTGTGCCTGAATCACTTCCTGCTGACCCTCACGGGTATGCAGTTTGAGCGTCACGCCGTTGGCATCCTGAATAAATTCGGTCAGTTCCCGGGAAAAAAGCACTTGGGTCTGTTCATATTGGGTCAAGCCGTTTAACAGCACCTGATCAACCTGCGGCTGGATAAAGGCATTACGGCGCGAGAAACCAAATTCGCGGGTCAGCGGTTGAATATCGGCGAAGCAGCGGCCTTTTGGGGTAAGAAAGCGCATGGCATGATTGGGCGTGGTATGTGGCAAGACCTGATCGACCAGACCTAAAGACTGAATAGTCCGCAACGATTCATCATCAATCCCGATGGCGCGTGGGTAATCAATCAGGCGATCCAGCTGTTCCACCACCATCACCTGAATACCTTGTTTGCTTAAATAGTTGGCGATGGTTAAGCCGACCGGACCGGCACCCAGAATTGCCACTTCAGTTGTATAGTTTGTTGTGTTCATCGCGAGGTCCATCCATCACGTCAGATTAACGTCCATTAACGGTGAAAGGCTGGGATTCAACAAGTTATGCCATAGTGGAAACAGAGGTCGACTGTAGAGGATAGTAAATAAGATGATTTTTATAATTTGTTGATTAGATGAATATTTATAATAAAAATACAATCATTCAGGATGATGTTACGATCATTTATTTCTATAGTAAAAAGACCATTTCCATAAAAAAGTGAAACCGCATCAAAGCGGTTTCACCTTCACACAATGGTATTTAATACGGTGCTGCCATCAAAAATAGCAACGCACAGTATGGTAACTATTAACGTGCAGTTTTTTCTTTGTCATCGCTTGATACGGCTTCAGACGCAGGCTGATCTGCTGCCCCGGCATTGGCCGCTGCTGCTGGCTGCTCCTGGGTGCTGACAATCACTTTGTCTTCAGTTTGGGTATTGGCTGGTGCTGCCGGTGCAGCAAAAGTGGTTGCGGTAGCAGCCGCAAACGTGGTCGCAAGTAAAATTTGAGTTAATTTCATGTTAGGCATCCTTTAATATTCATTTTAGAGTTGACCTCGTATGCACATCACCTGCATCGAGGACAGGCTTCATGCTATGCCGCAGTAGGAGATTGAGCAATCGAAGCAACAAAGCAAAAAATCTGCTTAACATTGGCTCTACATGAATGAAGAAAATGTAGCAATTGGGTAAGAATTTACCGTTTTTTGCATCTAAAATCGGCGAACTTACAGAGGAGATAGCTCGAACTATCCCCATGCCGAGATAAATAAAATTACATTGCTACCGATATTGCAGCGTTACAGGAAAAAACTGCGGGCAGATAAATGTAATTAAATTTTTCTAAAAGATAGCAAAGGTAGGCGCATTTTCTGGCTCAAGCTGAAAAAATCTCAGCCAGAAAGCCGCAGTGCTGGCTTGAACCACATGGCAATCTTGCATAGCATGCAAACGTTGCCCAGCCAAAGAGTAGACCTGTGAAACTGATTGCACCGACATGCGCCGTTCCAACCCATATTATTTCCGGTTTTCTGGGAGCCGGGAAAACCACGCTGTTACAGCAATTGCTGCGTCAAAAACCGGAGCAGGAAGTCTGGGCGGTGTTGATGAACGAATTTGGCCAGATCGGCATCGACCAGCAGATTTTGCCGCAAAGTGAAGGTTTTGAAATTAAGGAACTGCTCGGTGGCTGTTTATGTTGCAGCAGCCAGTTACCAATGCAGATTGCCTTGTCACGCTTGCTAGATGAAGCCAAGCCCGACCGGCTGTTTATTGAACCTACCGGATTGGGCCATCCGCTGCAATTACTGGAACAGCTGACCGAACCGCACTGGCACAGCCATCTGGATATGCGCGCCTTGGTCACGGTGGTGGATGGTTCACGTTTGCACGATGCCGACTGGACCCAGCAAAACCTGTATACCGACCAGTTAAAAGCCGCCCAGATTATTGTGATTTCACATCCGGATCAGATGCAGCCGGCAGATGAACAGGGCCTGGAAAAATTAAAGCAGGAATATCAGGCCTATGCACCGCGCTGGCTAGCTGCTGAAAACGGTCAGCTGCCATTGGCTGAAATTGATCTGGCCCATGTCGGCATCCAGCGTAAAATCCAGCCTTTATTGCAGCTGCAACGCACACTGCCGGCACAGGCAGAGCTGCCGGAAATTAAACAGTTGCCCTATCATTATGTGGAAACGGCGCAGGGGTATTCGGTGGCCGGCTGGAAATTTTCCCGGCGCTGGCAATTTGACTTTTATGCATTGCTGGATCTGCTCTGTGAGCAGCAGGACTGGTTGCGGATTAAAGCAATTTTTCACACCAATCAGGGCTGGAAAACCTTTAATTTCAATCCGCAGCAATTTAACTATCAGTCATCGCCCGAAAATACCGATAACCGGATCGAGCTGATTTATCGTAACGCCCGGGACTGGAGCGCGTTTGAGGAACAGCTGCTGGCCTGTCGTATTGACAATACTGCCTAGAATCTGTTCAGCACGGGGCAGCAAAATCCGATATGCTAGGCGCCAAATTTGAGGATCACGTGTATGGCGCTTAAAGCAACAATTTATAAAGCAGATTTAAATATTGCCAATATGGATGTGCATCAATATGGTGACTATCAGCTCACCATGGCCTTGCATCCGTCTGAAACCATCGAGCGCCTGATGGTGCGTATTCTGGCATTTGCCCGCTATGCCGATGAGGCACTGGAATTCACCAAAGACCTGTTTGAAACCGATGAGCCGGCGCTGTGGCAAAAAGATCTCACAGGTCAGCTAATAAACTGGATTGAAGTCGGCTGCCCGGATGAAGACAAGGTCAAAAAAGCCAGCGCCCGTTGCCAACAGGTGGCGGTGGTGGCCTATGGCAGCAATGTCGATGACTGGTATAAACGCTCCAGCAAGCTGAAAACCCTGAAAAATGTTCAGGTCTGGAAACTGTCTACCGCCACCACCGAAGCAATTCAGCAACTGTGTGAACGTACCATGCAGCTACAGTTAAATGTGATGGATGGCGAATGGACCTTAATTGGCGATCAGGCCCAGGCTGTGATTGAATGGGAACAGTTGCAGTAACCCATCCGGTTGCTGCTGTGGTGTCAGGTCAATAAACGGCTGCAATTTAGCGGCCTAAATTATGCAGCTGTCATCAATTCCTTTTATACTCATGCACAATTGATTTGGTTGAAGAGAGCAGGCGCATGTCAAAAGAATTAGAAATTATTGATTTAAAAGTGGGTGAGGGCAAAGAAGCGGTCAAAGGCGCTTTAATTACCACTCACTATACCGGCTGGCTGGAAGATGGTACCAAGTTCGACTCTTCCATTGACCGCGGTAACTATTTTGAAACCGTGATTGGTACCGGCCGTGTGATTAAAGGTTGGGATCAGGGCATTCTCGGGATGAAAGTTGGCGGTAAGCGCAAGCTGATCGTGCCATCTCATCTGGCATATGGCGAACGTAAAATTGGCAATATTATTCCGG
The DNA here is from genome assembly GCF_013418945.1 of Acinetobacter sp. YH12112. NCBI lineage: Bacteria > Pseudomonadati > Pseudomonadota > Gammaproteobacteria > Moraxellales > Moraxellaceae > Acinetobacter > Acinetobacter sp. YH12112. The sequence goes on from NZ_VPBA01000001.1 coordinate 100,937, forward strand.
CCAATTCCAACCTGATTTTTGAAATTGAATTATTTGACGTGAAAACCCGCGACGAATAAGCCTTCCACATTCCCTGACCGGAGAACAGGATGTCTCTGGTCGGCTTGTGCAAAAATAGTGCAAAAAGTAATTTGAAAACCCTTCAATACACAGTACATTAAAATTATTCCTTTCCAATGTCTGCAGGGATTATCATTTTATTGGAACAGCGCGCGTACTTTCGGATTCCTCTCCTGTTGATGGCCTGGCTGTGTCTGTGTGCACTCAGCCTTGCTCCGGCGCGAGCACATTATGATTCCCCACCAGACTCCTATTATCAGCAGCAGCTGATTACGACCCTGCAGTTTAGTGAACGCTCCAGCACCAATTTGGATGGCTCGTGGCTGTTTTACAATCAGCAGTTTATTCAACAGCCCAGTGCAGTACTGACTGCAGAACGGGTGCATTTACCGGCTTCTTTTCAGCAACTGACTGGCCAAATGGAAGGCTATGGCACATTTATTGGGCATTTTCAGTTGCCAAAAGAGTTTGTCGGTCGCCGCATTGCGATCTGGATGCCTAGCCAGCAGGGTGCCTACCGGGTGTATTTAAATGGTGAGCCGCTGGCACGCGTGGGGGAAGCCGGTCCTGATGCTGCCCGCCATGAAAACGGCAATAGTCATCGGCTTGCCTATTTTATTGCCGACAGTGAATATTTTACCCTGGCGATTCAGGCCTCCAGTTTCCAGAACTTCAGGGGCGGGCTGGAACATTCAATAAAAATTGGACTCAGCCGTACCATAAACTACCAATACCAGCGCCTGATGATGAGCGTGGCCATGATCAGCGGTGGGGTGCTCGGGATTGGACTGTTTACCCTGGTCTTTTCCTTTTTCCGTGGGGTGATGTCGCCGAATGCACAAAGTATGTTTGTATTTGGCATTTTTATTGTGTTTCTGGCACTGCATAACCTGTTTGCAGCCCCGTATGCTTATACCGCCTTTACCGACATTAACTGGATTTGGGGATTGCGGCTGCAATATCTGTTCAGTTTTCTGGCCATTTTATTTTTCTTGAGCTATATGTTCCTGTTTAACCAGCGTTATTTGCATCGGTGGGTATATTGTGCTGCGCTGCTGCTTATTGCCATTAATCTGGTCGCTGCATTGTGGGCACCGCCGATGGTGCTGGAACAGCTGGCGTTATGGAGTTCTTTATTCAGTCTGCTGGTGCTAGTCAATTTTATCTACGGTTTTGCCGAAACTTTGCGGCAGAAACTGAGTTATTCCAAATTAACCGTATGTGCAGTGTTGCTGCTGTTTGGCAGCTTTATTCATGATCTGCTGCTGGCCTTAAACCTGATTGAATCAATTGCTTTATCGTTTATTTCTACCAGTCTGTATGCCTTGCTGATTATGCTGCAGCAGGCACGTAACTATGCGCGTGATACCGCCTATATTGAAAAACTGAATAACCGTTTGCTGAGCCTGAATAATTCGCTGGATGTTAAAGTCAAGGAACGTACCGCCCAGTTAAGTCAGTTAAATGCCAAGCTGGAATTGCAGGTAAAAATTGATGCGCTGACCGGTGCCTATAATCGCCGTGCCTTGAATGATGAAATCCTGCTACGTTTTGAGCAGACCTGTCAGCAGCCTGAATATACCCTGGCGTTTGTGATGCTGGATGTCGATTATTTTAAAAAATATAACGACCATTATGGCCACTTAAAAGGAGATCAGGTTTTGCAGCAGCTGGTGCTGATCTTAAATCGTGCCTTGCCTGAAAATGCCTATGTGGCACGTTATGGCGGTGAAGAATTTGCCTTGATACTGCACAATGTCCCAATTGCCTTATTAGAGCCGATGATGGCACAGGTATTACAGGCGGTTCGTGCCGAGCAAATGCAGCACATTGCCCGTCAGGATACGAAAGACTATGTTACGGTCAGTATGGGCGTGGCCTGGATGACCGGCAAGCAGCCCTATGCCAGTGTACTGGAATTTATGAAAGCAGCCGATCAGCAGCTGTATCTGGCCAAAGAAGCCGGCCGGGATCAGTGCAGGATTGCCGGACATTAAGCCAGAGAAAAATCTTTAGTCCAGATATTTGACCAAAGGAATATGTAAAACAGGCTCAATTGCCTGCGGCTGAATCTGAAAGCCATATTTTTGATAAAAGGGCAGCGCCGTGCGGGTGCTGGCCAGCACAATCCGTTTCATCTGGCGTTGCTGATAATAATGCAGCACTTCATTGAGCAGCAGCTTGCCAATACCGCGCTGCTGGACATCGGGTGCGACATAATTCATTAATACTTCACCCTGATCGCTGGCCAGAATAAAACCGACCACCTGATGCTGAAGCTCATACACCCAGCAGTTGTTATAGTGCATCAGTAACAGCAGATTTTCCTGATTTTTATTTTCGAGCAGGCGTTGAATCTTGATTTCACGATGTTGATGATCGAGGCTACAGGATCGGATACTGTCGTGCAAAACGCGAATAAGGCTCGGGACATCTTGAATTCGAGCGGATCTAATCATTGTGTTGGTAAAGGCATAAACAAGCACCTATTTGAATGTAAATAAACCTTCAACAAAATGACAATCTTGTTGTGATTTGCGCAGTTTTTTAGGCGTTGTGAGAATTTTTTATTGGGGGATTGATACTGTTTTGTGTCAAAATGAATAAAAAGACAGCAGTTTGGCAGCGTAGATGCGATTGAATCATTTTCATGAGCGCATGGAATCATCCTCATTATTTTCATGCATGATCCATCTGCAAGAGCGCTGAGATAAGAGACACGAGACCAAACGTTGGGAAATGAGAACCGAACCATTGAGGTAAGCGGGCTTATGGCAAAAATACTGGCAATCCTCCTGATTTTTCTGGCCTTTTATGCGCTGTGGAAAGTCATGATTAAAATCAGAATTAACCGTGCCTTTCAGAAACATCAGGCTGCCTATTGCAATATGGTACAAGGCCCGATTAGCCAGAAATGCCCGCGACCGGTTGAAGAGGTGATTGAAGAAGTCGCTGCCTATGAACAGCAGCTGTTTGATGATGTGGCGGACATCTTTATGCAGGACGCATTAGTTGTACAGCATAAAGAGGATGGCCCGATGCTGCAGGAACAGGTGTTGCGTAAAATGCCGGCCAAAACCCAGACCCGGATTGCAGATACCGATCTGGGCGAATGGACCATTTACTGGACCTTCTATGAACAGTCGCTGGAATATTACGTCAGCCAGTACGGTATTTTTATCACCCATGTGGATCGGGAGGGCCGTGAAACCCAGCAGCGCCTGTCTTTATCGTCCTGATTACGGTGAAATGCTCACTCCGGTGTTTGTATCGGATGGCAGATATGAGGCAAACGTGGCTGCCACCTGATCCCAGATTTTTTCTGCACCTTGGCGGAAATAGCCCATATGCCCAATCTGGCTTAAGCCAAACTGCTGCGGACTCAGGTTGATCATTTTCACTGAGGCATTGCAATAATGCTGCATAAAGGCATACCGGGAATTGGGTAAGGCCCAGTCATCATCCAGTGAAGAAGCGGCATAAATTGGGGTTTTGACCTGTGCATAACATTCAAACAGCGTCTGTTGTGCCGGGTCACCAAAAAAGTAGGTCGGATTTTTACACCATTTACGCCATTCCTGATACACGCCCAGCGGCAGGTCTGCGCCCATGTTCAGCTTGCTCCATGGCAAATAACCGGCCAGGGCCACCATTGGCGGGAAAATCAGGTTCCAGACAAACTGCACTTTAATTTTTTCTTTCAGCGGCATATAGCCATGCCAGCCGGCGCCAGTACCAAAACAGTACAGTGCCGTGACCTGCGCATGATTCGGTGCCAATCCCAGCGCTTGTCCGCCATAGGAATGACCGATCATAAATAGCGGCATCTGGTCACGTTTAAAATAGGCAATCGCACCGGCCAGATCCAGTTTGCCCCAATCCAGATAAGACATCTGAAAGCCTTTCAGCCGTTTGGGTGCCGATTTGGCCACACCGCGATAATCAAAACACAGCACCTGATACTGATATTGGCTCATGTACTCGGCAAAGCGGCGGTAAAAGGCTTGCGGCACGCCGGTTGCACAGGCCACCAGCAGCTGTGCCTTAACCTGCGGCGGGGTATAACAGGTGCCGGTCAGCAGATAACCATCGCTGGCCGGGAAAGTAACGCTGCTGATTTCAAGCGGCGATGTGTGAATTGCAGAAGCAGTGGTGTTCATCCTGAACTCGTATATTTTTAGACTGGCTCTAGTTTGAATGTTGCAGAGGGGCAGTGTCAAAACTGGCGCGTTCATCGGCCAGAAGGTTTAAAATAAACAGCGATAGAAATAAACAGCAATAAAAGCAGGATGAGATAAGCCATGCTGATTGATTTTCGCCAGCAGCAACAGGCCAGGTTTGAACAGGTGGCACAGCGTCTGCAACAGGCCGCTGCCGAGGGCCTGCATTTTGATTCAGTTGCTGATTTTTATCAGTCGGGCTGGCTTGAGCAGTTTCCGGCCGGCATTCGCTGGTCGGTGACCGGACTGGATGATGGTGCTGAACAGTTTTATGCCCGGATTGATTATCTGGACTGTTTTGTCCGGATTGATGCCGGTGAGATGCTGCGGATTGAATATGGCCGACACCAGAACAATCCGACCACATTCAGCCAATGACAGCGCGTGCAGAATTCTTTTAAATAAACAGGCGATGAACCGGCTGCAACAGCAGGTTCCCCACCAAGAACAAGACCGAAGAAAAAGATAAAATCAGGGATCAACTATGGCGCATCAATTTACTGTCAATGCCACCATTCAGGGTGTTTCATTGAGCGAATTCAAACAGCTGGCTGCAAATACTGCATTACATGAAAATGTGTGCAAACGCATTCCGGGGGAAAATCTGGAGATTCTGGAATCGCAGATCAATGGTGATATTTACACCTTGCGCCGTGCCTATAACCTGGATGTGAATATTCCAGACATCGCCAAAAAACTGCTAAAAGATGCTTTTCGTTTAAAGCGCACCGATGTCACCAATCTGAGTGCATTGACCTCGACCATTGATTTAGGTGCGAACTTGCCCTTAGAGGCCCGCTGCGCACGTTCGGTGACGGGCAATGATCAGCAGATTCAGATCCAGCTGAACTGGACAGTAAAAGTGAAAGTGCCGTTAATTGGCGGGATGCTGGAAAAACATGCAGAAGGTGAAATTCGCCGCTTTAGCGAAGTGGAAATTAATATTGTTGAAGATGAACTCAAGAAGAATTTAAAAAGTTAAAATCTGCACATCTTTGTATAAAAAGCCCGGATGAATCCGGGCTCTTTTGTTTTGAGGTGGATTAAACCGAAGATCGGGCACGCTCAAAGCGCTGCTGATAAAACCAGGCGGTTATAAACGCCACCAGACACACCACCCAGATATAATATAGCGCGCCAATATTGCTATACAGGCTTAGCCACTGCACCAGCGGTAAGGTGATGCCACCGGCAATGGCATAAGCCACGTTATAAGAAAATGAAATACCGGAAAAACGGATTTGTGCCGGGAACATTTTTACCATGCTATATGACACCATCCCGACTGTTCCAGAGGCCAGACCCAAGAGCATATACAGCATAAAGATTGTTGATGCTTCAACATGGCCCAGGCTGTTATAGAACAGTGAGGCAATTGCAGCGACCAGCAGGGAGCCGAATAAAATGACTTTCCCAGCACCAAAACGGTCGGCCAGCAGCCCGGCCACAATACAGCCAATCATCTGCATGACAATGGCGGCACTTTGCATTTTAAAGGCATCGGCGCGGTCAAAACCAAATGCACCGACCAGCAGATTTGGCATGGCCAAAATTAGCACCACCACACAGGCGGTCAGGAACCAGGTAAAGAACATGCCCATCACCACACCGCTACGATGCTGCGCCAGCACCTGTTTCACTGGTAATTCCTTGGCCAGTTCCTTGCGTGCCTGCATGGCTTTAAATACCGGGGTTTCATGTAAATAACTACGTAAATACAGCGCCACCAGACCAAAAATCCCGCCAACAATAAACGGAATACGCCATGCCCAGTCCTGAATTTCGGCCGCAGTAAATTGCAGTGAAATAAACAGCGACATTAACGCGCCGAGTAAAATCCCCAAGGACAGGCCGGCGGTCAGCAGACCATTGGCAAAACCAATTCTTTTTTCTGGCACATGCTCAGAAACAAAGGTCCAGGCCGCAGGAATTTCTCCGCCAATAGCAATACCTTGTACCACGCGCATCAGCAGTAACAATAATGGCGCGGCATAACCAATGCTTTCAAAGGTCGGCATGATGCCAATAAATAGCGTGGGTAGAGCCATTAATAAAATGGACAGGCTAAACAGGCGTTTACGGCCAATTAAATCGCCAAAATGCGCCATCACCACACCGCCGAGCGGACGGAAGAAATAACCGGCTGCAAAAATCCCATAGGTATTCAGCATGGCCCAAAATGGACTGAGGGTGCTTGGGAAAAACAGATCGGAAATAATTTTGGCGTAAAAGACATAAATGACAAAGTCATAAAATTCGAGTGCACCACCGAGTGAGGACAGGCCAAGTGTGCGTTTGTCTTCGCGGCTTAAACGGGGAGTAGCATCCATGCGTATCTTCTGACAGGATTAAAAACAGGAACCGTAATTTTAAAGAAGAGCTATAGCTATGAATAATCAAACTTTATTTGGGAAAAATAAACTAATAGTTATAAAAGTCTGCACGTGTGGATGATTGTTATTGTTGCCAGTGCAGCTGGTTGCGGCCCAGATTTTTGGCCTGATATAACAATAAATCGGCCTGCTGCGCGGCCTGAGAAAACTCATCAAAGTGCTGGAAAAAGCTGATGCCGAAACTGCCGGTCATTGAAATGACCTGACCACTCTGAATCAGTGGTGTGGTTTCGATGCCGCTGCGAATCCGTTCTGCCACCTGAATTGCGATATCCAGCGGGGTATCTTGCAGTAAAATCAGAAATTCTTCACCGCCCATCCGGCAGATTTCATCGTATTTGCGTACCGCTTTGCTGATAATTTCGGTGACATGCTGTAGCGCGACATCGCCAACCTTATGGCCATATTGATCATTAATCTGCTTAAAAAAGTCCAGATCACACAGAATAATCGCATTCTGTCTGGAACGGCTGTGCTGTTTTAAGCGTTTCAGCCGTTCCTCCAGCGCCCGGCGATTCAGCAAGCCGGTTAATGGATCAAGATTCCGTTCTTTTTGCAGCTGCTGGAAAATATCCTGATAGGCACTATGAAACAGCAGCCCGGCCATCAGCAGGCTCAGGCAGAGAATAATCAGCTGGGTGCCGGCAGCGACCAAGTTGTTACTTAAAATCTGGTTGGTCGGCTGTAATACCACAAACAGATACAGGGTGCGCAGCGCAATCACCGCACTTAACAGCAACAGTGACAGGCGTAACAGGCGATCCAGTTTCTGCTTGAGCTTGACCTGATATAAAGCCTTTAAATTATGCGAAAAAATCAGGGTAATGGTGATGGTCAGCACCAGCATCCGCTGTGCATATTGCTCATCAAACACCGAAAAATACACATAAATTGATTCGGCAATGGTAATCAGTACCAATAGAAACGCCCAGCGCGTGGTCACATTCAGCCGTAAATGAATGGCATGGGTGAACATCGCACAGCTGATAAACAGCAGCGTGGACGGAATAAAGCTAAAGGTCGGCAACACTTGGGCGGAGACCACAGTAATGATCAGTACGGCCAGACCCGTACACAGAGTCGATGCGGCATACCACAGAAAATAGGTGGGAATTGGCTGGAACAGCCACAGCAGCAGAATGACGCTGCCAAAGGCCATCATAAACAGCGGGATTAGCGCACTGTAGAGGGAGAAATTTTCGGCTAACATGAACAAATTGCAGGTAAGTCAAAAAATCGCGCCATCATAGCAGCTTCTCCCAGACAGTGATCTAAAAAAGTGCACAATCTTGAGCGCATAATTGAATCAAGAAGATTTAGAAAAGCGATGCGTGTAGCGATGCTGTAACTGCCGGGCCAAAATGCACCGGCTTGCGGTATAAAATAAAGTTGCCATCTACAACAATGATAATGCCCAAAAAGGACCCATCCTATGCAAACGCCTGTTCCAGATTATTTAAAGCATGTTTTGTCACAATGTCAGCGCAATGCGGGCGGGCAGCTGGCCGATTATATTCCGGAACTGGCACAGGCTGATCCTAACAAGCTGGCGCTGGCCCTGTCCACCGCAGATGGCATGATCTATTCCAGTGGTGATGATGGTCATGAATTTACCATCCAGTCCATGTCCAAACCTTTTGCTTATGCGCTGGTGCTGGAGCAGTTAGGGATTGAGGAAATTTTGCAAAAAGTAGGTGTGGAGCCTTCTGGCGAGGCCTTTAACCAGATTTCCTTAGACAAAGAACTGAATATTCCGAAAAACCCGATGATCAACTCGGGGGCGATTACCACCCATTCATTAATTCAAACTACGGCTGGCATTTCACGGGCCGAGCAGCTGCGCCGTTTTTTAAGTGAACTGGCCGGACGGGAATTAAGTTTTGATGAGCAGGTCTATACCTCCGAAATGAAGACCGCATTCCGGAACCTGTCGATTGGCTATATGTTGCGTACTGTCGGTGCACTGGACACTGACCCGGTCGAGATTGTGAATGGGTATATCCAGCAGTGTGCAATTAAAGTCACGGTTAAGGATTTGGTACACATTGCCAGTGTCTTGGCCAATGGCGGCCTACATCCGAAAACGGGCGAATGTTTACTGGATCGGGCCGTGGTGCGGCAGGTGTTAAGCGTGATGCTGAGCTGTGGTATGTATGATGCTGCCGGAGACTGGCTCACCACGGTGGGGATTCCGGCCAAAAGCGGCGTTTCAGGTGGGATTATTGGTGTGCTGCCAGGGCAGGTCGGTATTGCAGTATTTTCACCGCGCGTGGATGAACATGGCAACAGTGTCCGCGGGATTGATATTTTTGAGCGTTTATCTGCCGATATGGGCCTGCATCTGATGGAAGGGACGCCTTCCGCACAAACCATTATTCAGAGCTGTTATTGGGCTGGAAAAAATGATGATGTTCGCGTCTATGAACTGCGCGGAGTGTTGCAGTTTACCGAGTCAGAAATGTTGCTGCGCAATTTACAGGAAGAGCCACCGGGTGATACGACGATTGTACTCGATCTGACCAACCTCACCTTAATTCATGATGTGGGTGCACGGATGCTGTTTGAAGGAGTAGAGCGTTTGCAGCAAGATGGACATCGTGTGGTGGTGGTTGATTCGGAAGGACTGTTAAGTCAAACGCAAATTCAGAAGCATGCAGCGGTGCTGGTTCAGGAAGAGCTAGAGCGTTATTTGCAACAGTATGAATGAGGAAAGGGCCTCTCCTTCAACTTTTCTGGCGCTTTGTTTTAAATACCTCTCCCTGACCCTCTCCTGAGAGGCAGAGGGGGAACTTTACGCGAATTTGATGGTGGTTTTGGATTCGTAATTCATTTAATCACATGACAAAGTCCCCCTTTGAAAAAGGGGGATTTAGGGGGATTTTTAGTTCCCCCTTTAATAAAGAGGACTAGAGAGATTCTTAAGAAATCGAATCATCCAAATTTGGCGCTAACCAACGTTTCGCTTCATCCAGTGTCCAACCTTTACGCTGCGCATAATCTTCAAGCTGGTCGCCTGCGATTTTACCCACGTTAAAGTACTGGCTTTCAGGGTTGGCATAGTAGAAACCACTGACTGATGAAGGTGGCCACATCGCAAAGCTGCTGGTCAGTTGCGTACCAATCTTGTCAGTTGAGCCTAACCAGTCAAATAAAGGCGCTTTTTCAGAGTGCTCTGGGCAAGCAGGGTAGCCCGGTGCAGGACGAATCCCGACATACTTCTCTTTAATCAGCTCTTCATTTGACAGTTGTTCATTGGCCTGATAGCCCCAGAACTCTTTACGGATACGTTCATGCAAATGCTCGGCAAAGGCTTCGGCAAAACGGTCACCTAAAGACTGTACCAGAATGGCATTGTAGTCATCGCCTTTGGCTTTGTACTCATTGGCCATTTCTTCTGCACCAAAGATCGACACGGTAAAGCCACCTAAATAGTCTTCCGCTTCACCTTTTGGCGCGACAAAATCGGCCAGTGACAGGTTCGGTTTGCCAGTGACTTTGTCTGACTGCTGACGAACGTGCTGGAAAGTATGCGTGACATGCGTACCTGTTGCATCATACACTTCGACTGAATCTGCACCGGAACGGTTGGCCGGATACAGGCCAAATACCGCGCGCGCATCAAAGCGTTTATTGTCGATAATATCTTTTAGCATCGCCTGCGCCTGATTGTATAAATCGGTCGCTGCTTCACCCACCACTTCATCGGTCAGGATGGCTGGGAATTTACCGGCCAGACTCCATGAAATAAAGAATGGCGTCCAGTCAAAATATTCAACCAGTGTTTCCAGCGGATAGTTGGTCAGGGTTTGGGTACCAATAAAGTTTGGTTTTACCGGTGTATTGGCTTTAAAGTCAATTTTCAGGCCGTTTTCAATTGATTCTGCATAAGACAGTTTCGCCGCTTTAGGCTGCTTGTTGGCAATCCGCTCACGTACTTTGGCATATTCAGCACGAGTGTCTGCTACAAAGGCTGGTTTCATGTCTTGTGACAGCAGGGTGGTTGCCACACCAACAGCACGTGAAGCATCAGCCACATAAATCACCGCATCATTGGAATATTGTGGATCAATTTTCACGGCCGTATGTGCTTTCGAGGTGGTCGCACCGCCAATCATCAATGGAATATTGAAGCCTTTACGCTGCATTTCTTTGGCCACAAAGACCATTTCATCCAAAGATGGAGTGATCAGACCCGACAGGCCAATGATATCGACTTTTTCATCAATCGCGGTTTGCAGGATTTTCTCTGCCGGTACCATCACGCCTAGGTCAATAATGTCATAGCCGTTACAGCCCAAGACCACACCGACAATATTTTTACCAATATCGTGGACATCGCCTTTTACCGTGGCCATCAGCACTTTACCTTTGGACTCGCCCACAGTTTTTTCTGCTTCGATGTACGGGTTTAACCAGGCCACCGCCTGTTTCATCACACGGGCCGATTTCACCACTTGCGGCAGGAACATTTTACCGGCACCAAACAGATCGCCGACCACGTTCATACCGTCCATGAGTGGACCTTCAATCACATCTAGCGGACGTTTGGCTTTTAAGCGGGCTTCTTCGGTGTCTTCATTAATAAAGGTGGTAATTCCTTTGACCAGCGCATATTCCAGACGTTTTTCCACCGGCTGGTTACGCCATTCCAGGTTTTCTTCTTCTTTTTTAACGCCCGACTGACCGCGATATTTTTCCGCGACTTCCAGCAGTTTTTCCGTAGCATCCTGACCGCTGGTACCCTGATTCTGGTTCAGAATCACGTTCTCAACCGCATCTTTCAGTTCCGGGTCAATATCATCATAAATGGCTAGCTGACCAGCGTTTACAATACCCATGGTCAGGCCCTGTTTAATCGCATAGTACAGGAACACGGCATGAATTGCTTCACGCACTGGCTCATTACCACGGAAAGAGAACGACACGTTAGAAATACCGCCAGAAATCATGGCATGTGGCAGATTCTGTTTAATCCAGCCCGTGGCTTCAATGAAATCCACCGCATAGTTGTTGTGTTCTTCAATACCGGTTGCAACCGCAAACACGTTCGGGTCAAAGATAATATCTTCAGCCGGGAAGCCCACGTCATTGACCAGCACATCATAAGAACGTTTACAGATTTCTTTTTTACGTGCGGCAGTATCGGCCTGACCATTTTCATCAAAGGCCATCACAATCACGGCAGCACCATACTGACGGCATAGACGCGCTTTTTCGACAAACTCGTCATAACCTTCTTTCAGGGAAATCGAGTTGACGACAGCTTTACCTTGTACACATTTCAGACCGGCTTCAATAATTTCCCATTTAGATGAGTCAATCATGATTGGCACACGGGAAATGTCCGGCTCAGAGGCCACCAGATTCAGGAAGTGCACCATCGCGCCCTGTGAATCGAGCATGCCTTCATCCATGTTGATGTCGATGACCTGTGCACCGCTTTCAACCTGTTGACGGGCCACATCCAGCGCTTCGGCAAAGTTTTCTTCACGAATCAGGCGCAGGAATTTTTTCGAACCGGTGACGTTGGTCCGTTCACCGACGTTCACGAACAAGGAATCTTTGGTGATGTTAAATGGCTCTAAACCACTTAAACGGCAGGCAGGTTCAATTTCTGGCAGTTGACGCGGTGCAATGCCTTCAACGGCTTGTGCAATGGCACGGATATGATCCGGCGTGGTACCACAGCAACCACCGGTAATATTAATTAAGCCGCTTTCGGCAAATTCTTTTAAGAAGGCAGCGGTTTGTTCCGGGGTTTCATCATAACCGCCAAAGGCATTTGGCAGGCCGGCATTCGGGTGTGCAGAAACAAAGACATCAGCCACATCGGACACGGTTTTTACGTGTGGACGCATGGCATCTGCACCTAAGGCACAGTTAAAGCCAATAGAGAGTAAATCACCATGACGCACCGAGTTCCAGAACGCTTCAGCAGTCTGGCCGGTTAAGGTACGACCTGAGGCATCGGTGATGGTACCGGAAATCATCAACGGTAATTCGCGGCCCAGCTGTTTAAAGACTTCTTTTACCGCAAAAATTGCCGCTTTACAGTTCAGGGTATCGAAAACGGTTTCAATCAGCAGAATATCGGCACCGCCTTCAATCAGGGCGTGCGCGGCTTCAATATAGTTTTCTTTGAGTTCATCAAAAGTGATATTACGGAATGCCGGATCATTCACGTTTGGTGAAATTGAACAGGTGCGTGACGTTGGCCCCAAGACACCCGCCACAAAACGTGGTTTTTCCGGTGTTGAATATTTTTCACAGGCAGCTTTGGCCAGACGCGCAGCTTCACGGTTAATTTCCGGAACCAGCGTTTCCATGTGGTAATCCGCCATGGAAACACGCGTGCCGTTAAAGCTGTTGGTTTCAATAATGTCAGCGCCGGCATCTAGGTAGGCTTCATGAATACCTTGAATAATCTGCGGCTGGGTCAGTACCAGCAGGTCATTGTTGCCTTTCAGGTCATAGGCCCAGTCAGCAAAACGCTCACCACGATAATCGGCTTCTTCCAATTTATGGCGTTGGATCATGGTACCCATGGCACCATCGATAATTAAAATTCTTTTGGCAAGAAGTTCTTTCAGGGTAGCAAGCGTGGACATAAAAAACCCTTGTTTTGATGAATCAGAAATGCGCAATATTTTAGCAGAGTTCGACTGCTTTTTTCCGCAATTGATGAGATGGAACGGAACTTTGTGGCATCTTTGCTGAAAAAGTATACGTTTTCATGGGCTTATTTTGAAAATATACACATCGTTATAAATAAATCATTGTAAGGATTCATAAAATTGTCATATAGCTATGGCAGCATGAGAAGGTCTAAAAATGGGCCGGGTTTTGCTGTGCTTGTAATATTTCAAGGTCATCAAAGATGACAGCAATGACAGAAAACCGGATGAAGATGAGATGGTGGTTTATAAGTTTTTGATTTATTTTGAATAGTTTGATTTTTTGTCTATAAAATTATCAGGAAATTGTGGCAAATAAAGTAGAAAAATTACTTTATTTGACCTGCTTTTGTCATATAATTGTCACAATTTAACTGAACAATAAGGGGATTTTGTATCCTCTTTTCCTGCTTGCATGAATTCTAATCAAACTCCCGTAGATTCAGCACACCAGTCGGCTCCGAAAAAGTCGACCAATGTTCATGTGCCAACACCGAAATTCTTTATGCCGGTGTTTCTAACGCTTATTATTTCAACGCTTATTTATATTGGCTTTCAATTATCGGCAGATTTATCGCATGTTCCGGCGCTTAGCTTGTATTCGGTGATTCTGCTGGCCACCGCTTTATTTATTGCGCTAGGCTTTGAATTTGTTAACGGTTTCCATGACACCGCCAACGCGGTGGCCACGGTCATTTATACCAATGCCTTGTCTGCACCGGTTGCGGTAATGTGGGCCGGTTTCTGTAACTTCCTTGGGGTGATGGTCGCCAGTGGTGCCGTGGCCTACGGTATTATTGCCTTGCTACCGGTCGAGCTGATCATGAATGTTGGCTCAGGCGCAGGTTTTGCCATGGTTTTTGCCATGCTGATTGCGGCCATTCTCTGGAATTTAGGCACCTGGTTCCTCGGTATTCCGGCTTCAAGTTCGCATACCTTAATTGGTTCCATTCTGGGTGTGGGAATTATGAACTACATCCTCAATGCGGGCGCTGGTGCATCCGGCGTGGATATGGAACAGGTGATGAAAGTCGGTAAGGCTTTACTGTTCTCGCCATTAATTGGTTTTGCCTTTGCTGCCGTACTGTTCCTGCTGGTGAAAAAGATTTTCAAACGTCAGCTGGAACTGTTCCAGCCGCCTGAAGGCAACAAACCGCCACCGCCATTAATCCGTGCCATCCTGATCTTTACCTGTACTGGCGTGAGTTTTGCCCACGGTTCCAATGATGGTCAGAAAGGCATGGGCTTAATCATGCTGATTCTGATTGGGATTGTGCCATTGGCTTATTCCTTGAATAAGGAACTGGACAATCAGCATATCCAGTCTTTCCAGCAATTGTCGACGCAAACCGCGTCTGCAATTTATGCCAACCATACCGATATTCCGGATGCGCAGGCCCGTGAAGTAATCACCAAGTACATCCAGACCAAGGAAATCACCCCGGAAGTGGTACCGGCTTTGGCCAGTTTGACTGATCATTTAGGTGAGCGTGTGGGTCAATACGGCGATTTGAAAAATATTCCGGAAGCAGAAGTGGCAGCATTGCGTAATGATATGTACCTCAGCACCACGTCATTCAAGCGTCTGGATAAAGCGGAAGCTTTACCTGCCATGAGCAAGGAACAGGAAAAAGTAGTCGATGATTACCGTGACCATCTCGATTCCTTCCTGCAATATATTCCAACCTGGGTTAAAGTTGCGGTGGCACTGGCACTGGGCTTAGGAACCATGGTCGGCTGGAAGCGTATTGTGGTCACCGTGGGTGAACGGATTGGTAAACAGCACATGACTTATGGTCAGGGCATGTCAGCCGAGCTGGTGGCGATGTCGACCATTGCTGCAGCAGATGGCTTTGGTATGCCGGTATCGACCACGCATGTCTTGAACAGTGCGGTGGCCGGGACCATGGTGGCGAATAAATCTGGCCTGAATTTCCAGATGGTTAAAACCATTCTATCGGCGTGGATTTTCACCTTGCCTGCAACCATCTGTTTATCGGGTGGCCTGTTCTGGTTATTCCTGAAAGTATTCTAAGCCGGTTCATCCGCAATAAAAAACGCTGCCTGGGCAGCGTTTTTTTATATCTGTAGATGAAACAGATGATCCAAATGCTAAGTCGTGACGTCCTTTATTTTTTAGATAGACAGCAAATCTACAATGCATTCTCTCAAGGGGTGAGGGCTGGGGGTAAGGAAATAGCCTAAGCAATATCAAAGCTTCTCTTTCTTTAATGAACCTATCCACTCTTTTATCTTTCAGGTAGACAGCAGGTCTCTAAAAAAATCTCCCTCTCCGTTTTGGATACGTAGCACCGCTACACAAGAGAGAGGGAACGATCGAAGAGAGATTAAAATCTCTTATTTCTTTAACTTGGCCAGTAAGCCTTTAGGCAGCTTCTCGGTAGCAAAACCATATAAGGCTGCAAAAGGCAGGGCAGTACGGGCCAAATATGCGACACGCCATAAACCGCCATGGTTGGCCCCTTCCATCATCAACTCTAAAGGATGGTTCAGAGTCACTTCCGGATTGGCCCCCGACTGTGGATTACGCAGGTCATGAATCCAGAGCGCGGCCATAATCGCATTGGTGGTTTCTGGCGCAAAAGCTTCTACATCAAACAGGCTGGCACCATTAAATGCCGCTTTTAATAACGGATTTTTAGTCACCGAATAGGTCGTGGTTGATGGTGCAATATTAATGCTGACGCGTTGTCCCTGATGACGGGCGAGGGTGGCGCGCCATTGCTGAATACGTTTGGCCAGCGCATAGTTCGGTCCTTGTTCCACCACCAGACAGTCGGCAATCCCGTAATCCTGTCCATTGTCTGAATGCACCAGATCATGCAGGTTTTTCTGGAAGAAATGTTGCGCCGTGACCGTTGAAACCCCACGGGTCAGCAGTTGCTGGGCTTTCGAGCGTTGCTGATACTTGTCTTTTGAGGCCTGAATCACATCGGCAGGCACTGCATAGACATCAGTTGGGGTGCACATAAACATCAGGCTGGTCTCGGCTTTTTGCGCGCTGACGGCCTGCATAATCGCATCCATCGCCATGGCCACACGCACGTGTTTTTCACCATCTAAATAGGCAATTGCAGCCAAATCCAGCTGCTGTTCAAACTGGGTTAGCCACTGGGCAATTTCAGGAGTTTGAGTCAGTAAATTGGCGCCAAGCTGCTCTTTTAATAGCTCAGTCGTGCTGTTTTCATCTAGCGCTTCAGTCGCTGGTGCATACAGGGTGGCATTACCCTGTTGCACGGTTTCTAGAATTTTGTTCCAGACCCGGGCATTGGGTAAATCGACCGCGACAATATTGGCTTTCCATTTCGATAGCCAGGTCAGGGGGCCAGCTTCAGAAGCAGCACCAAACAGCACCATGGTACGGTCTGATAAATCGAACCATTCCGGATGAGCGACTGCTGCACGTAAAGCTTGAGCATGACTGTGTTCAATAATCCCGCCATCTTCCCAGCGCTGGATTTGCTCAAGCAGTGTCTGACCTTGCAGTTTCTGTCCCTGATACGGCACATACCATTCCGGCGCCGCCGTGCTTTGGCCCTGGATTTTAACTGTGTGCAAAGGCTGGGCATCGAGGCTCATCACATCTTTCAGCAGATGTTTTTGACCATGTCGATAAAACTCGAAACTGCCATGTGCTTTATTCAGGCCCTGTTCAGCAATTTGAATCGGGTTCTGGCAGGTCTGAATGCCGTATTCGACCAGCGCCTTAAAATATTTGGGATACTGTTTGCGCCAGTTTTTTTCAGACAGAGTTTGCTGGGACAGTTGCGGTGCAACACCGGCCAGTGCCTCGGCAATAATCGCACGTCCTGTGCGTGAAGTACTGGGTTTCTGGTTTTCGAAATGTGGAAATTGTAGGCCGTCTAATGTGGACATGCAAAAACTCGCAGCTTGAAAGCAAATTAATATACAGATGTATACATTATCTATGCCAAATTGTGAGATGGGGTGGCATTAACTACCAAAATTGTATGAATTATCCAATGAAATTGCAGTTTATGAGGACGCAGTAAAAAGCCTCCATTCTGGAGGCTAAATGGAAAAATGGGCTTAGCAGCGGCCTTTTTGGGCCTGACCTGGTGGGCAGAAATCTCCTGGATAGCCATAAATACGTGAGTCAGGATCAATCACCAAACGGCCTTCTGGGGTATGGACGGCACAGGCACTCAAGCTCAGTAAACAGCCGGCAATCAGAAATAACTTTTTCATCTCTCATCTTCCATCTTCGTTATTATTCGAGTTATTTTAGACGCCAACCGCTGAGGCATACTGTGTTAATTGTAGTTATGCGTTGTCAAAATATACCGCAGGCGCTTCAGATTGCTCAAATTTAGAACGGAAGCTGGCTAAGTTTATTCAGGAAATGTGGAATTAAACGCGGCTCAATCATGATGGTGATAATCACCCCATAGGCTGCTCCCCACAAATGCGCGCTGTGGTTAATATTGGAATTGCCACGTTTACCCGACCAGATGCTATAGGCCACATACAGCACCGCAAAAATAATTGCCGGAACCGGAATAAAGAACACAAAAATCAGTTTCCATGGTTCAAACAGGATATAGGCAAACAGTACTGCAGACACCGCACCGGAAGCACCCAGGCTGGCCCAGCGATGATCATTTTTGTGTTTTAGATAACTCGGTAAAATTGCGGCAATCAGACCACCGAGGTAAAACAGCACAAAGCCCAGATCATACAGATACTGACGGTAAAAGCTTTCAATAATACTGCCGAAGAAAAACAGGGTAATCATGTTAAACAGCAAGTGGGTACCATCGGCATGGACAAAACCGTGGGTAATGAAGCGGTCATATTGACCCCGTTCCAACGCCGGTGGCCAGAAAATCAGCCGGTTCATGACTTTTTCTTTGGAAAAAGCAATAAAGGAGATAATCGCTGTAATCACAATCAGCGTAACAGTATGATTAAACGGTAAATCTAACATAAACAGATGTTCTTCTTTTCGGGTTTCCTGATCATAATGCCATTAAAAAACAAATGAAACAGAACTTTCATAGGATAATTCCGACAATTTTAGTTGAATTTTTTTAATTCCGCCGCATCTTCAGTTAAAATGGCAACTTCAGCATGAGGAAATATTGTTATGTCGACTGAGAACCACAGCACTGCAGTTGCAGAAGAGATTCCAAACTTATTGATCACCCCAAATGCTCAAGAGTATTTAAAAGATTTATTGGCAAAGCAAAATACACCGGGGATTGGTGTGCGCGTTTTTGTTGAGAATCCTGGAACGCCGCGTGCTGAGTGTTGTATGGCTTATAGTGCGCCAGAAGAAGTCGTACCAACAGATTATAAGCAGGATTATCCGGATTTTCCGGCCTATATCGACACCCCGTCTATTCCATATTTACTGGATGCGGTTATTGATTACAACAAAGACCGTTTTGGGGGCCAGCTGACCTTCCGTGCGCCTAACTCGAAAGTGCCACGCGTGGGTCCGGATGCCTCAATCGAAGAGCGTATTACTTACGTATTACAGTCTGAAATTAACCCGGGCCTTGCCGGTCACGGCGGTAACTGTGCCTTGGTGGAAGTGGTTGAAGATCCGGAACATGGTTTAACCGCGATCCTGAAATTCGGTGGCGGTTGTCAGGGCTGTTCAGCGATTGATGTCACGCTGAAACAGGGTGTGGAAACCACATTAAAACAGCATGTGCCTGAATTAATGCGTGTGGTAGACCAGACTGACCACAGCCAGGCCGAAGGTGCTTATTTTAAATAATAAATAAGTTTCACTTCAGCAAATGAGCCTCCCATCGTGGAGGCTTTTTACTGTCTTAAATAAATATAATAATGATAATAATTATCAGTAATAATTGAATTATCAGTCAAGATTGTTACAATGCGCAACGAAATACACAGAATTTCTCCTTAATTAAATTGGGATAACCTGATGAATAAAACTCTGAACCAGTCAGCATTATCTTTTGCGGTCCTTGCCGTGATGAGCAGCCTTGCTCAAGCAAATCCAGACAATAGCACTGCAGATGCGACCCAGTTAAATACCATTGTGGTAACCGCTACCGGCTATGAACAGGACCTGTCCAAGGCGCCGGCGTCCATTACCGTGATTGATCGGGAAGAGCTGGAAAAGCGTGAATATAATGATATTACAGATGTACTTAGACATACTCCCGGCGTGGTGGTGTCCGGTTCTGGCTCGGCACAAACCATCAGCATTCGCGGTATGAGCTCGAATTACACCTTGTTTCTGGTCGATGGCAAACGTCAATACGGCCGTGATGTCAATCCAAATGGCGATGATGCCGGTTTTGAGAAAAATATTTTGCCGCCGGTCTCCGCGATTGAGCGAATTGAAATTATTCGTGGGCCGGCCTCAACACTGTATGGAACAGATGCGATGGGCGGGGTGGTGAATATTATTACCAAGAAAGTCAGTGACCGCTGGTCGGGCAGTGTCGAACTGGGCAGTGTCATTCAGGATCAGGGCAATGCCGGCGATATTCAAAATGGTTCGGTCTATTTGGCGGGTCCATTACTAGAGAACAAGCTTGGTTTACAGCTGTCGCTGAATAAGCAAAAACGTGAAGAAGATGCCTATGTTGGCGGTTTTCGCGGGACTGAACGGGAAAGCCTGAATAGCCGCTTGAGTTATATACTCAATGACAATCATGATCTGCAACTGGAAGCCAATTTTGTCCAGCAGGAATCGGAAACCACGGTGGGTAAAACGGTTGCACCGGCCAACAATGCCGCCGATTCCAGTTCACGTAATTATCGTCATGTTTATGCCTTAACCCATCATGGCCGTTATAGCGATCAGCTTGATAGTACCACCTATCTGCAGTATGAAAATTCTAAAAACCCCGATCGTGGTAATACCCAGTTGGGCACCAAAGGCATTGAACTGGATACCTGGACCTTTAATAACCAGTGGAACTGGTTGCTGGGCAATCATACACTGTCTTTTGGTGCGCATTATAAAGATGAGAAACTCACCGATAAGGCCACCAACCGTAATCCGAATGCGCCGGAGTTTAGTGAATTAACCCGCTGGTCGGCCGCGGCTTTTCTGGAAGATACCTGGCATTTGAGTGACCGTTTCGATTTAACCGCCGGGCTGCGCTATGACCATGACGAAAACTACAGTGGTCATGTTTCGCCGCGCTTATATGGCGTGTATAGCCTGAATGACCAATGGACCGTGAAAGGTGGGGTGTCAACCGGTTATAAACAGCCGGATATTCGTGCTGCCACGGAAGGCTTTTATAGCGTCACCGGCGGTGGTGGTTCACCGTTAGCCACCGGACGCGGCATTATTCGCGCCAATCCGGACCTAGACCCGGAATCGAGTCTGTCTTCAGAGCTGGGCGTGAACTGGCAAAATGACAGGGTCAAGGCGTCCTTAACCGCTTATGTCACTCAGTATAAAGACCGGATTACCGAAGTGCGTGCCTGCGAAACCGATACCGATGGCAGCTCGACCAACCGGGATAACTGGCAGGAGTGGAAATGTTTTGAAGGCGATACACCGTTTTATTTCATCAGTGAACGGATTAATGTCGATGAAGCCGAGTTAAAAGGTGTGGAAGCGACTCTGGAAGCCAGCCTGAGTGATTACACCACGCTCATGGCCAACTATACCTTTACCGATTCCGAATTTAAGACAGGTGAGTTCAAAGGCCAGCCTGTAAACCAGATGCCAGAGCATATGCTGAATATTACGGTCGATCATGAAATTAATGATGCCTTGAATGTCTGGTCACGCCTGCATTATCGTTCAGAAACATCTGCCTATTTAAGCCGGACTTCTGTTGCCCAGCCAAATCCGGGTTATGAGTTTTTAGATGTGGGTCTGAACTATAAATTTACCCCAAATATCAGTGGTAAATTTGGCGTGTATAACCTGCTGGATGAAAAAGCTGAAGACCGTGATGGTGACCAGCTTCTAGATGGCCGCCGTTATGGCATTAGCCTGATGGCCAGGTTCTAATCATCAACTGCTAAACATCTACGTTTCAATGATCAAGCAAGAAAAAAAGCCGAAATTGCGGCTTTTTTTGAGGCTTAGGTATTGGTGTTCAGAATTTTCTGTGCTGGCTCGGAATAATAAAACTTTTCTAGATAGAGCCGTGCACGTTCCCGTAAATACTGCTGCGACAGCATCTGCTGAATCACCGGGTTCAACAGTTGCTGCAATTCCTGCTGAATCAGGGCTTCATCAATATTCAGATCACGCAATAACAGGTCAAAAGTGCGTTCCTGATTACGGACATACCAGGCGTGTACCCCATCATGTAGCTGCTGTTTTAAATAATCACTCTGGCGCATAAAGTCCCAGATTTCATGACCCAGCGCCACAGTCTGTGGCAGATCCTGTACTTCAATATAGTTTTTTAAGACCGACAAAGGCAGGTCTTTAATCTTGTGCCAGATATTGGCCTGCAGATGATAGAGCTTGTCATCATCAAAATGCTGGTTCAGGACCGATTCACTCATCTGGCTAAGCTTTAAGATATTCTTTTGCAAATAGGCACTCACTGCACTGTCTAAACTGGAATCGGTCACTGTTTCCAGTACCGATTTGCCCATTTTCATAAAACGCGACACGCCAGGCACACTTTTGGCAATCAGTGAATTGTCCAGATAATCCTGAATCGAGTGCTGGATTAACTGGCTAATCATCGCAGAAAAGGCCGGATTGCTGACCACGGTTTTAATCAGACGCTGACGATGACCACTTTTGCTGGCCACATACTGGGCAATTTTATCAATGGTCAGTACCGGAATGACATCGGCAATTTTGGCGCTGTCATTCACCGGATGCACCAAGGCAAAGCGGATGTGTTCTGCAATCTGTTCAATCAGAAAGGCACTGGCCGGTGTGTCCAGAATCTGTTTTTGCAGCAGGGCATTCAGCTGTTCGCAACTCCAGAGATCTTTCAGATGCTGCTTGCGGAACCAGTGATAAAAATGCAGAAATTCCTGCTGTACGGTTTCAGGCTGAGAAAACTCATGTGCTAAAAAGTCAAGATGAGCTTCAATCAACTGCTCAAGCATCGGGTTTTGCTGCATACAATCTCTGGAACTTAATTTAAAGGAATCAGTTTATCAGCTAGCGGGTTTTTTAGGTTCTGTGTTTTGGCCAGGAAGGGTAAATAATGTTGTACCACCTGCTGTTCGGCTTCCAGCATTGGCACATGACCGACATTATTTAAAATGACCGGGGTTTCTGCGCGTTTAAACAGACCCTGTAATTCTTTGGCCACTTCAACATTAATAATTTTATCGTGCTTGCCCCAGAGAATCAGGGTCGGTGCTTCAATATTGCGGGTGAGACGGGCAAAGCTGTCCGGGGTATAAATCCGGTTCAGGGTGACCATCTGGTCAATAAATTTTAAGGATTGACTGGCCCGTGAAATTAACAGTTTTTCTTGAGCAGATTTAAACTGCTCTGGTACTTTCGGCGGGTTTTGCATCAGCTGATGCGCAATATGGTCTAAATCGCCCGGCGCGGTGACCACCAGATTTTTCAGTAACAGCGGATCTTTGGTATAAGGCGTATTGGAGTGTTTATAAATACCGGCACTGTTCAGCAGGAACAGGCTTTGGGTATCAAACGGATATTGGGCTGCATAGACCGTTGCCACAGAGCCACCCAATGAGTGCCCGGCAATATTCAGTTTGTCGGCAATATTCAAGGTTTCTACCAGCTGACGCAATTGTGCGCTCATGCTTGGTACAGACAGGTCAAAATTGCCCGAACTCTGGGTTTCACCGGTATTGGGTAAATCGGGGATAATCACATGATAGGACGGGGTGAGAAATTTGGCCACCCGGTTCCAGTTGTCGCGGTGTCCGGCAAAGCCATGTAACAGCAAAATGGTTGGCCGATTAACATCGCCGCCTTCATTATAGCGCCAGGTAATATTGCCAATTTTCAAGCTTTTCGAGACCAGACCCGCCGCCTGGCGTTCAGTCTGATAATAATGCTGCACCACTTGCTGTTCAGGCGAGAGTTTGGCGGCAGAGCTGAGCAGAGGTGCAGACAGTGCCAGTGCCAGGACTGCCAGTCGTGGCCAAGACAAAAATCGCGAAGAATCCTGCTTCATTGACGATATCCCCAAGAATATTTTTTAAATAGGCGTCGGCTTGGCTTGTTTGAATTGTGTAAATTTTCGCCTTAAGTCGAATTGAAAATGCTGTTTCTGGTTATTGTAAGGGCTTTGCAGAAAATGTCACCTAGCTGTTTTTTGATCGGGTTGGTGTGCTGCTTTTGAAGTGTGATGTAAATCGCAATTACTTTAGGAAAATTTGAAAAAATTTATCTTATAAAAATTGATCAGCTATTTTTTTTGCAAGTGACTTTGTCCCGGCAGAGGATTAAAATGCTGAAAATTCAAAAACTGGTGGTAACAAGAATGCTCACAGCTCAAGAGGCTTTAGAACGTCTTAAACAAGGAAACCAACGTTTTGTTTCGGGCAATACCAATCATCCGAAACAACTAACCCACCATCAACGTGCAGAGATGGCCGAAGACCAGAATCCTTTTGCGATTGTGCTCGGTTGTTCTGATTCACGTGTACCTGCAGAAATGGTTTTTGATCAGGGACTCGGCGATCTGTTTGTGATTCGTGTGGCAGGGAATATTGTTGCGCCATCTCAGGTCGGCAGTGTTGAATTTGCGGCAGAGCGTTATGACTGCGCCGTGGTTGTGGTCTTGGGCCATAGTCACTGTGGCGCGATTCAGGCCACCATTGATACCTTGATGTGCCCGGACTGTCCACCATCTGCCAATCTGATGTCAATTGTGAACCGTGTTCGCCCGTCCGTAGAAACGCTGATGCAGACTGAACTGAAAAATGATTTGGCCAAGCTGTCGAAACATGCGGTTCGTTCCAATGTGTTTGCCTCAGTCAATCAGCTACGTCATGGTTCAGCAGTGTTAGAAAACCTGATTGAACAGGGGCAGCTGAAAGTCGTAGGTGCAGAATATTCATTAGAAACCGGTGAAGTAACTTTCTTTGATTTTTAATTGATTCTAAAAATAATCAAAAAGCGGGCATTGATGTCCCGCTTTTTTTATGGCTGAAATCCGGATCTTGAAAACCATCTCAGCGTTGAATCGGCTTTATTTTAATGCTGCCTGAATCAAGGGATAGGCATTTTTCAGCAAAATGGGCTGGGCTGCAGCCGTCGGATGGATCAGATCTTTTTGCATCAGGGTATTTTTACCGGCGACACCGTCTAGGAAGAAGGGCAGTAATTTGACCTGATAACGCTGGCTCACCACTTTGTAGTTATTTTCAAACGCCTTGCTGTAGGCGCTGCCATAATTGGGTGGCATTTTCATGCCAAATACAATCACCTTGGCTTTGGCCTGTTGACTGTGCTGAATCAGCCGCGCCAGATTATTTTGAATCAGCTGCGGTGGCTGACCACGCAAGCCATCATTACCGCCCAGTTCAATTACCACCACATGCGGCTTATGCGTTTGCAGTAATTTGGGCAAACGTGCCAGCGCGCCGCTGGTGGTTTCGCCACTCACACTTGCATTGACCACTTTATGCTGTTTCGGATACTGTTGCTCTAAACGTTTTTGTAACAGATGGACCCAGCCTTGTTGTGGTTGCAAACCGTAACCGGCACTTAAGCTGTCACCCAGAATCATGATGGTTTTGGCAGACACCAGCATGGGCATGAAGGCAAGCCCAGCCACAGCGAAATAAGCAAAACAACTCATTTTGAAATTGCGAATGTGCATTTAAGGATACTATGACTCAATTCACTACAGATACCGCCATCATGCCACAAAGCATTATTTCTGCCCAACAATTGACACAAAAGATACAACTTGCACAAAAAACACTGACGATTTTTGAAAATTTAAATCTGGAGATCCGGGCGGGGGAACAGGTGGCAATTACCGGCCGTTCCGGTTCAGGCAAATCGACCTTATTGGGGATTCTGGCGACCTTGGATCAGGCCAGTGCCGGGCAGTTAACGGTCTGTGGTGAATCAATTCAGGAGCTGAATGAAGAACAGCGTGCGCTGGTGCGGCTGAAATATATTGGTTTTGTATTCCAGTCGTTCCAGTTATTGCCGCATTTAACCGCACTGGAAAATGTCATGCTGCCGCTACGCTTGCAACCGAATTTTAAATTTGCCGAGGCCGAACACAAGGCGCGTAATCTACTGAAAAAAGTCGGACTGGAACGGCAGGCAGAGCAGCCCCCGAAAGTCCTGTCGGGTGGTGAGCAGCAACGGGTGGCGATTGCCCGGGCTTTAATCAGTGAGCCTAAAATCATTTTTGCCGATGAACCGACCGGGAATTTAGACGGCGAAACCGCCAAAGAAATTGAACAGCTGTTATTTCAACTGAACCGTGAACTGGGGACCACCTTGGTGCTGGTGACGCATGATCCGAAACTGGCGCAGCAATGTCAGCGCCATTTTGAACTCAGTCAGGGACAATTGCTGGAACACCCGGCAGGAGGATGAGATGAACCCGTTATTTCGTCCTTTACTGACCCAGAGTTTTAAAAGTACCGGTGTTTATCTGTTACTGATTGCGCTAATTCTGGCAATTAGTGCCACAACCGCGCTGAAATTCAGCAATGAGCAGATTCAAAATGCGGTGGCTTTGCAGGCGGCAGAAATGCTGGCCGGTGATCTGGTGCTGTCTGACAATAAACCGATTGCACCGCGCTGGGAAGCGGCGGCCGATGAGTTAGCGCTAAAGCAGTCGCATGTTACGGTGTTTAGCTCGATGGCACACACCGGCGATGAATTTGTGATGGTGAATGTCAAAGCCATTGATCAGGCCTTTCCGTTACGCGGAGAGCTGCGGGTTGCGCCGCAGCCTGCTGCTGCCATTCAACCGGGCGAGGTCTGGGTCAGCCAGCGCGCGATGGAGCTGCTAAAAATTCAGGTGGGCGATACCTTAAATATTGCCGATGGCGCCTTTCAGGTCACGGCCAGCATCGAGCATGATTCCAATCAGGAACTGGGTTTTAGCGGTTTTTCACCGACGGTGATCATTGCCCAGCAAGATGTGGCGCGTACCAATGCCATTCAGGTTGGCAGTCGGATTAATTACCGCTTGCTGATGGCCGGTACACCCCAGCATACTCGCCAGTTCGAGCAGGATTTTAAACAGTATCAGGAAAGCTTGCCCAAGACCCAGGAAATTGACGGGCAGAATATCAGTGAGCCGGATGGGCTGCGCCTGCGCAATGCCAGTGAAGGCAATACCCGCTTGATGCGTCCAATTGCCAATCTGGATACCTTTTTACAGCTGGCCAATATTCTCACCATTTTACTGTGCGGCATTGCCATTGCCCTGACCAGCCAGCGTTATGTGCAGCAGAATCAGGATCATATTGCTTTAATGCGTTGCATTGGCGCGACCAAGAAGCAGATTCTGGGCGCTTATCTGACCTTGTTGGCGGTGGTGCTGTTACTGGCGATGCTGCTCGGTAGTGCGGTCGGCATTACGCTAGGCTATGGGCTGTTGCAATTAATGTTACAGCTGATTCCGCATTTGCAATTGCAGTTTTCCGCTGTCGAGATGCTGCTGGGGCCACTCCCGATTGCCATGCTGACCAGTGCCGTGGTACTGCTGGGCTTTATTTTGCCAAGTCTGTGGCAGCTGCTAAATACCCCACCAATCAGGGTGATTCGCCAGCAGGAAAAATCAGTCCAGTCGATGCTATGGATGCTGCTGACTGGCACACTCAGCCTGATGCTGTTTAGTGTGGTGTTGACTGAAAATATCGTGCTAACGCTATGGGTCATGGGCGCCATCATCCTGCTGTGTAGCGTACTCTATGCCGTAGTCTGGAGCTTCCTGAAACTGATCCGCAATTTAAAAAGCGGTATCTCGGCCTATGTACGCACGCCGTATCAGACTGCATTTCAGATTACTGCACTGGCGCTGGGCCTTAGTCTGATTACCGTGCTGGCAGTATTACGTACCGATCTGCTGGATCGCTGGCAGCAGCAATTGCCGGAAGGCACGCCGAACCAGTTTGTTTATGGTTTACCACCGTTTGATATGCCAGAGTTTCAGGCGCAGCTTGAACAGCAGGGCTGGCACAGTACGCCGCTGTACCCAAATGTGCGCGGGCGGCTGGTGGCCAAAAACGATCAGCCCTTTGCAGAAGCGCTAATCCAGCACAATAATTCGCTCCGACGTGAATTAAACCTGACCCAGGCCGAGCGCTTTCCGGCCGATAACCTGATTGTGGCCGGGCAGGAACAGTTTAGCCAGATCGGGCAGGTCTCGGTTGAGGCCAATACCGCGCAAGAGCTGGGCATTGAGATTGGCGATACGCTGACCTTTAGTTTGCCGGAAGGCTTGTTGCAGGCCAAAGTCATCAATCTGCGCAGCGTGGAATGGGAAAGTTTTAGTCCGAATTTCTTCTTTATTTTTTCACCGCAGACCATGGATGAAAATGCCGGCAGCTATCTGGGCAGTTTCTATGTGCCAGAGCAGGACCGGCCGGCACTGGTGCAGCTGATCCAGCAGTTTTCCAATACCGTATTTATTGATGTCAGTCTGATTCTGGAAGAGATTAAACGGATTGTGAATGTGTTGGTACAGATTATTACCATTCTGGCAGTGTTGGTGGCCGTGTCTGGGATTCTGGTGCTGATTGCCTGTTTAAACCTGCTGATGGATGAGCGGAAACGTGAGGTGGCCTTGCTGCGTTCTTTTGGTAGTTCCAAGCAGAAATTAAAACGGATGATGAGTCTGGAAATTGGCCTGATTGGCGGGATTGCCGGAGTGGTGGCCTGTCTGTTTGCCGAGGTGATTAGTGCGATTGCCAGTTACCGGATGGAACTGGCAATTCAGCCACACTGGGAAATCTGGCTAATCTTGCCGGTTGTAATGACTTTATTGTGTGCTTTGATTGGTCGTTATCGGCTTAGTTATTTATCGGATATTCCGCCTTTGCAAAGCCTGCGAGAGATGAATCAATAAGCGTCATCTCTGCATTAAAATGATAGGAATGCATTAAAGCTGCAATTGCTGGCGCATCATCTGTAGAATTTCCTGCCACAGCGGGGCAAGGATCTGTACCTGTTGCAGACAGTACTGATAAAACAGCCAGCTGATGATGGCGGCGCCGGTCAGCGCCAGCAGTGAAAACAGCGCTGACTTGTGCAGCTTCTGGCCGGCATACCAAAGCGCTGCCAGGGCTGCGCCCATCACCATGCCGCCAATATGTGCGGCATTGTTAATCCCGCTAATCATAAAGCCCATAAACAGGTTCAGACCCATCACCAGCAATAAGGTTTTTTTATCCAGCAGGAAACGCTGTTTTGGCAGACGTGGCAATAATGATAAAACCGTCAGGGACGCACCCAAACCCATCACTGCACCCGATGCACCAGCGCTCACACTTGGCAGTAAATCCGGGCTGGTCAGGCCATGTGCAAGAATTTCTAAAGAATCCTGAATCTGTAAATAGCCACTGAGCAGGCTGCCCATCAGTCCGGCCAGTAGATACAGGCCTAAAAAATACATCCGGCCAAAAAGCTGTTCGGCCACGCTGCCAAAAATATACAGGGCCCACATATTCAGCATCAGGTGAATCATGCCAAAATGGAAAAACATGCTGCTGAACAGACGCTGCGGCTGTTCGAGAAAGGTCAGGGGAGCATAGTCGGCGCCCCAGAGAATCGCATCCCGGGTGCTGGGCTGGCTGGCATCGACACCGGTCAGGATTTGCCAGGCAAATACACCAATATTGAGGGCAATCAACAGGGCCGTCAGCCACCATAAATGCGTTTCGGGTTTACGGTGAATCAGCGGCGGTGAATATTCAGACATGCTATTTTTATACAATGATGATTTATTTCGTTATAAGCTTAACACGAAAAATTCACGCCTCAGGAGCCCCAAGCTGACATGAAAGCTTTTATTGTCCGTACCTTATTAATTCTTGTCAGTCTGTTTTTATTGATCCAGTTGTGGATTTTCTCGAGTCTGGCCTGGTGGCGAACCCAGCCGGTACAAAGTACCATGATGATGCGCCTGGACTACTGGTCAGATACTTCCCAGCCCATCCGGCATGAATGGCGTGACTATGACCAGATCAGTGAATATCTGAAAAAAGCCGTGGTGGCTGCCGAAGATGGCAAGTTTATGCAGCACCATGGCTTTGACTGGGAAGGTATTCAGCATGCGCTGGAACGCAATAAAGATCAGGGACAGGTGGTGGCTGGCGGTTCGACCATTTCCCAGCAGCTGGCGAAAAACCTGTTTTTATTTAACCAGCGTTCGTTTTTGCGTAAAGGTCAGGAAGCGATTGCCACTTGGATGATGGAACGCATGTGGAGCAAGCAGCGGATTCTGGAAGTGTATTTAAACTCGGTAGAGTTTGGCGACAACATTTACGGTATTGAGGCGGCGACCCAGCATTATTTTGGCAAGTCTTCACGCAGCCTTAGTCGTGAAGAAGCGATTTTTCTGGCTGCGATTTTACCGAATCCAAAATATTATCAGGACAACCGTTCCGGCCGTGGTCTGGAACCACGTAAACGCATGATCCGTAAATACATGCGTTACAGCGAGATTCCTTGAGTTGTAAAATTGAAAAAAAGCCCACAGCAGTGGGCTTTTTTTATGAAATTGTCACAAAATTGAAGCATACTTATGAATAGTGAATACTTGAGAAAAAGTCATAGGGTGCATATGAATACGGCAGCGAGCGCGACCCCTGCGCAAATAGACTATACCTATAATGATCGATACATCAATCGTGAGCTTTCTATCCTCGATTTCCATTTGCGCGTGCTGGAGCAGGCAGTCGATCCTTTGCATCCGTTGCTGGAACGTATGAACTTTTTACTCATCTTTTCACGTAACTTAGATGAGTTTTTTGAAATTCGTGTTGCAGGTGTCATGGAGCAGCTGGATCTGGGTAATGAAAGCCGTAGCCCGGATGGTCTGACTCCGAAACAGGTACTGGAGCAGATTTCCCAAACTGCCCACGCTGCCATTGAGCGCCAATACCGTATTTTAAACCAGGAAATTCTGCCTAAACTGCGTGAAGAAGACATCTGTTTCTTGCGCCGTGGTGAGCTGACGCCAGCCCAATCGGCCTGGGTGAAAAAATATTTCCAGGAACAGGTTGCACCGGTCTTAACCCCAATCAGCCTGGACCCGGCCCATCCATTCCCGCGTCTGGTCAATAAAAGTCTGAACTTTATTGTGACGCTGGAAGGGAAAGACGCTTTCGGCCGTCAGATTGACCTGGCCGTGGTACCAGCGCCGCGTTCCTTGCCACGTGTGGTGCGTTTACCAGATGAACTGACCGGTGGTAAAGAACATCACGTGATGCTGTCTGCGATTATTCATGAGCATGTATCGGACCTGTTCCCGGGCATGACTGCGACTGGCTGTTATCAGTTCCGTGTCACCCGTAATGCTGACTTGGCCTTAAACGAAGATGTCGAAGATCTGGCTAAAGCGCTGAAAGGCGAGCTGAACTCCCGCCGTTTTGGCCGCGCGGTGCGTCTGGAAGTCACCCAGAACTGTCCGCAACCGATTTATGAATATCTACTAAATGAGTTCGATCTGCATGAAGATCAGCTCTATAAAGTGGATGGTCCGGTGAATCTGGCGCGTTTATTGTCTAACTTTAAACGTCCACATTTACGTTATGACTCACATACGCCAGTGATTCCGAAAGTGTTGAAAAAGTCCGAGAATATTTTTTCGGCCATGCAAAAGCAGGATATTCTGCTGCATCATCCGTTTGAATCCTTTGCCCCGGTGATTAACCTGCTGCGTGAAGCGGCGCGTGACCCGCAGGTACTGGCAATTAAACAGACCCTGTACCGTAGTGGTGCCGATTCTGAAATCGTACAAGTCTTAGCGGAAGCGGCGCGTAATGGTAAAGAAGTGACCGCGGTCATTGAGCTGCGTGCGCGTTTTGATGAAGAATCCAACATTGCTGTGGCCAACGTGCTGCAAGAGGCCGGCGCGGTGGTGGTCTATGGCATTGTCGGTTATAAAACCCATGCCAAAATGATTCTGGTGGTGCGCCGTGAAAACAACAAGCTGGTGCGTTATGTGCATTTGGGCACCGGTAACTATCATGCCGGTAATGCGCGGATTTATACCGACTACGGCTTGCTGACTACAGACAAGGAACTCTGTGAAGATGTACACCGCATTTTCCAGGAACTGACCGGCATGGGCAAAATGGCCAAGCTGAAAAAGCTGCTGCATGCGCCGTTTACTTTGCATACCCAGCTGATCAACTTTATTGATGATGAAATTGCCAATGCCAAAGCTGGTAAACCAGCACAAATTATTGTGAAGGTGAATGCCTTAACCGAAATGCAGCTGATCAATAAACTGTATGAAGCTTCCCAGGCTGGCGTGCAGATTGACCTGATTATCCGTTCGATTTGCTGCCTGCGTCCGGGCTTGCCGGGGCTGTCGGAAAATATCCGGGTACGTTCCATTGTCGGCCGATTCCTGGAACATACCCGCGTGTATTACTTCAGCAATAATGGTGATGCGCGTATTTACTGTTCAAGTGCTGACTGGATGGACCGTAACCTGTTTAACCGGGTTGAAGCCTGCTTCCCGATTGAAGATCCGGCACTGAAAAAACGTATTTATCAGCAAGGTCTGCAAATTTATCTGCAAGATAACCAGCAGGCGTGGCTACTGCAGGGAGATGGTACCTGGATTCGTGCGCAGGCCGCAGAAGGTGAGCCGGCTTCCAATGCACAGCGCACCCTGATCGAGATGATTCAGTAAGCGAGGCAAGCCTGACATTTAAAGAATGTCAGGCTTTTATCCGCTAAAAAAATAAGGAGCTGATGCTCCTTATTTTTATGGGTATTGAAGAACTTAGCTGTGCGAGATTTTTTGCAGAATCTGCAATAACACATCAAATTCGCTTTGCAGCGGAGTACTCTTACGCGTTACTAAGGCCAAGGTACGGGTAGGCGCCGCGTCAATCTGTTTTACCACCAGCTCTGAATTGGCCTGAATCATATTGGTATGAATGGCAATTTCAGGCAGTAAGGTAAAGCCGAGGTTGGCTGATACCATTTCCACCAGGGTTGGTAGCGAGCTGGCTTTTAAACGATGATCATTTTTACGCTCGCCAATCGGGCAGGCACTTAAGGCATGATCACGCAAACAGTGGCCTTCTTCCAGCAGCATCAGGCGAGACAGGTCCAGATCTTCTAAAGATTTGGCCTGAGCCGAGTGTGCATCGGATTTATGGTGGACCAGTACCAGATTTTCTTTGGCAATTTCGGCAACTTTCAGACTGCGGGTATCAAACGGCAGCGCCAGTAACACCATATCCAGGTTACCATGTTCCAGTTTTTCTACAATTTTTTCACTTTGTGCTTCATGCAGGTGTAACTGGATTTTTGGCAGTTGCTTATGCACTTCATCTAACAGCTGCGACAAAATGAACGGTGCAATGGTTGGAATCACACCTAAATGCAGGTCGCCGGTTAAGGGCTCGCTCATTTCACGGCTTAGGCGCATCAAGTCCTGCGCATCGGCCAATAGAACACGCGCTCGGGCTACAACTTGTTCACCGAGAGGAGTCAAACGTACATTCTGGCGATCGCGTTCAACCAATACGCCACCCAATAAGCGCTCTAACTCCATGATCCCGCCCGACAATGTCGATTGAGTCACGAATGAACGGCGCGCCGCTTCTGTAAAATGCAACGTTTCAGACAGTGTAACGAGGTATGACAGCTGTCTTAAGGATGGTAATGCAGCCATAGTGTCCTAATGCTTATAATTTAAAGTGATGAGCAAATAATTCGCTAAGATATGGAATGAAATGCGGAGGGATATCATGCCCCATTCCTTCAATTAATTCAAATTTAGCGTCAGGTATTGCTTTCGCAACAGCCTTACCATGTGCAGGTGGAAGTAAGCGGTCACGAGAACCATGAACAACCAGCGTGGGCTGTTGGATCTGCTTGTCCAGACTGCGCAATGAGCCTGTACATAATATTGCTAAAAACTGCTGAAGTACACCCGCTGGATGGTAACTTCGCTGATATAATTTACGGGCGGTCTGTACCGCTTCCATTTCATTCAGATAACCCGGCGAACCAATCACTTTAAACAGTTTCAGGCTGTGGTTAATAATACCTTCTTCATCATTGGATGCCGGCTTGCCCACTAAGCTGAACAGCTGTTTCGGGAAAGGTGGCGGTAGGAAAGGCTGGTTGTTGCTGGTAAACAATAGTGCCAGTTTTCTGACCTTGTCCGGATAGCGGGCCGCCAGAATCTGTGCAATCATGCCGCCCATTGAAGCGCCAATCACATCAACCTGTTCCAGCTCCAGTTTATCAATCAGCAGGGCCACATCATCGGCCATATCATACAGGTTATAAGGCGCCCCCTGATTTTCTAAACCCAAGGCAAAACGGCCCATCAGTTTTAGGGTATTCAGGCGCTCGCCCTGATGGCGTACTTTAGAGGACAGGCCAATATCGCGGTTATCAAAACGGATGACCCGAAAGCCTTGGTCAATGAGTGACTTGCAGAAAAAGTCTGGCCAATACAGCAGCTGTGCGCCCAATCCCATGACCAGTAAAATGGTCGGATTGCCAATTTCGCCGCCCATTTCGACATGCAATTCAATGCCATTGCCCAAGTCGACTTTGGTTTCGTGCATAAAACTGCTGTAAGGTGAAACATTTAACCGCAAACTATTCATTCTTATATTCCTTTCTTCAAGGTGAGCGCGCACCCCTGATGGATTAAAGCGCTAAACTGCCGCTGGAATCAAGTCAGGAACAAGTTGACTTAAAGCCAGGCGCTGTTTGCCGGCTGTTGGCCCGAGCAGCACAAAGCCGCGTAAGGTGGCAGTGCTGTCAAAGGCTTTGGCAATCATGCCATCGTCCAGTTCTTCATTTTGCCAGGTCACTTCCACATCTACCGGGGCAGGTAACACCGTTAATGGTGCCGCCGGGGTTTTCACTGCAACCGGCATAGCCGGGTAGTGTACTTGTGTGGTTTCACCATTTAAGGTTTTGGCCAGGGCACGTGCCTGCTGCATGATTGGCATGACATACGGCAATAAAGTCCCGTTGACTTCAGCGCAGTCGCCCACTGCATAAATATCAGCCAGGTTGGTTTCCAGTAAGCCATTGGTGAGCACGCCGCGACTGGTATGAATGCCGGCTTCTTTGGCTAAAGTGATATTCGGCTGTAAACCGACGGCGGACAGTACCACATCAGCGCTCAGGCTACGGCCATCGGCCAGTGTCACCAGATAATCACCCTTATCCAGTTTCGATACTTTATCGACCGTGGTGCCCAAGACAAAATGAATCCCAGTTTCTTCCAGGTTCTGTTTAAATGCAGTGGCAATAAATTCAGGCAATAAACGGCCCAGCGGTTGAGGTGCCAGATCAATCACCGTGACTTGATGCTCGGTATTTTGCAGGTCATTGGCAAATTCACAGCCAATCAGGCCCGCGCCTAAAATCACCACACGTTTGTCCTGACGCGCTGCCAGCTGTTCGCGGAAGGCTTTATAGTCATTTAAATTATTGACCACGTGAATATCATCACTGCCATCGCCAGAAATGGCCAGACGAATCGGGTTGGCACCGACTGCCAGTACCAGTTTGGCATAGGCTTGCTGGCTTTCGACGCCATCTTTCTCTAAAGTCAGCAGATGCTGCTCGGCATCAATGGCTTTGACCCAGGTATGCACTTCAATACGCATATTCAGCTGTGCCCCCATTTTTGCGGCATCCCCCAGCGCAATCTGTTCGGGTGCTTTTTTGCCGGCCAGGGCATTGGAGAGGGTAGGTTTTGCATAGTTGATTGCATCATCTGCGCAAATCATGACCAGTTCCTGCTCAGGGTTCAGTTTGCGAAATTCACGGGCGACTGTATAGCCAGCCATACCAGAACCAATGATGACAATCGGATGCATTATTTTCTCCATAAAAGGTTGAGCATAAGTTTCAAGACATAAAAAAAGACCATGCAGTTATGGTCTTCGAGGCGTACTTAGATTTCGACCATCTCAAAATCGACTTTAGATACGCCACAGTCCGGGCAGGTCCAGTCATCTGGAATATCTTCCCATTTGGTGCCCGCGACGATGCCATCTTGCGGCCAGCCTTCTGCCTCGTCATAAATCCATCCACAAACGATGCATTGATACTTTTTCATTTGACTCTCCAAAAGCCGATCTTCAATAAACCTGACCGGCAAAAAATTCCCTAACCAGCATGACTCAGTTGATATGATTTTAACACTTCATATTCGCTTAAATTTTTACGCAGTTATGAGGTTAAAGTAAAGTAAATATCGGAGTCTAATGCTTCATTTCTAAAGCTGAATGGCTAAGAAGGACAAAATTTATCTTTAAAATCTCAAATATTGCATAGTGTCGGACAATATGCACACTAAAAACCAGCGCAAATCTTTTCAAAATATATGAGAGATCATCTAAATTTCGACTAAAGTCGGACAGCTATTTTTGCTTAAATAGGCTATTCTATAATTAGGATAATCTATATTGGTTATTTAGTATAAAAATACCAATAATAAAAACAATGATTTACTAATTTTAATCGGGTTTTATTTAAACCTGAAGGGCGGACTTTGGCTGGTCTTCGCGGTCAAGACGCTGTAAAATTCACCTATTCTTTTTAATCTCTCTCCGATCTCCTTATGAGCAAGCTGTCTACAACGTTGTGGTCTCACATTCGTACTGTCCAAAACTTTCCTAAAGCCGGTATTTGTTTTTATGACTTGACCCCTTTATTCATGAAAAATATTGGTCCGTTGACAGATGCTTTAATTGAAAGTATTCCTGCAGAAAAACTGGCTGAAGTAGACAGCTTTATTGCGGTAGAAGCACGTGGTTTTGTGCTGGCCAGCCTGTTGGCACAGCGTACTGGCAAGGGCTTATTGCTGGTGCGTAAAGCCGGTAAATTACCACCACCGGTAGTGGGTGTGGGTTATAGCCTGGAATACGGTCTGGACCGTCTGGAAATGGCGGCAGATGTCACCGGTCAGAAAGTTATTATTGTGGATGATGTATTAGCGACTGGCGGTACCTTAAAAGCAGTGAAACAACTGGCAGAAAAATGTCAGCATGAAATTCTGGGTGCGAGCATTTTCCTGGATTTACCAGATTTACACGCAGATTTGGGTCTGAACATCTGGTCGGTACTGGATGAACGCTCTAAGCCGGTGGAAGCAGTTGCTTAAGTCTGAGCACTACCCTGTGAAACATAGAAAGCCTTGCCGAGTGCAAGGCTTTTTTATTTGTGCAGTGATTGCTGTTCCAGTTGCCAGATTAAAGGATTGATATTTTCCGGACACACCAGTCGATGATGACCGCCTTTAAAAGCATGAATTGGCATGTAATTTTCCAGCTGGGTTTGTACCCAGTGCATGTCCAGCTGTTCATCGCCGAGTTCCAGATAGGCCAGCTGCGGAATATCATGGTCCAGTTCCTGTTCGGAAATCTGCGGATAGTCCGGTCGGAAGTCGGGCTGTAAACTCGGATTAGCAATGACGCAGGGAATACCATGCAGCGCCGACATCTTTAAGGCCCAATAGCCGCCGAGGCTATGTCCGACAATAATTTCAGGCTGGATTTTAACAATAATATCGTTATAGAAACTGGCCACCGTCTGGTAGTTCAGATTGCGATAATCCACGGTAATACAGTATTTTTTATCTGCGCAGATGGCATGAAACTTACTCGATTCACGTGAGGAATCCAGCCCATGCAGAAATAGGATTTTCGAGGTGCATCTATTCATTGTTTTCATTCACACTCAAGCGTCTATTGAATAGTTGAAAAGTTCCCTTTTCAATTAATTTCTCCTGCTCATTGTAAGAGTGGTGATGCAAGAAAGAAGTTAGCTATTGGTCTAACAGTTCAGCAAAAGGCGAGGTGCTGTTTAGCAGAGGTTTGGAAAATGAAAAAAATGGCTTAGGATTCAGCAGAGCATACGAAAAGCCAAATAAATCTGCTATGCTATTGCACTTCATTTTTTAGTAATTTTCGAGGCAGAGATGACGCAACCAAACGCTCAGTCGACTTCTGAACCCACTATTTCCGAAAACGATTTAATTGCACAGCGTCATGCCAAGTTAAAGCAAATCCAAGAAAAGGCTCAGGAAAGCAACAGTAGCCCATGGCCAAACACCTTCAAGCGTGAACATTACGCGCAAGATTTACAAGAACAGTTTGCCGACAAATCTAAAGAAGAAATTGAAGGCGGCGACAAGGTGTATGTGTCGGTGGCTGGCCGTGTCATGCTCAACCGTGGTTCATTTATCGTAATTCAGGACATGACGGGTCGTATCCAGCTGTATGTGGCCCGTAAAGAACTTAGCCCTGAAACCTTGGAAACCATTAAAGGTTTAGACCTGGGCGATATTATTGCCGTTAAAGGTTATATCGGCCGTTCAGGCAAAGGCGATTTATATGTGCATATCGAGCATTTTGAATTGCTGACCAAATCGCTGCGTCCATTACCAGACAAGTTTCACGGCCTGACCGATACTGAAGTGAAGTATCGTAAGCGTTATCTGGACCTGATTGTAAACGAAGAAACCCGTAAGACTTTTGAAATTCGTGCCAAAGTGGTATCGGGCATCCGTGCGTTTTTAACTGAAAAGCGTTTCATGGAAGTTGAAACCCCAATGATGCACGTGATTCCTGGTGGTGCATCGGCGCGTCCATTTGAAACCCATCATAATGCACTGGATATGCCATTATTCCTGCGTATTGCGCCAGAACTTTATTTAAAACGTCTGGTGGTGGGTGGTTTTGAACGCGTATTCGAAATTAACCGTAACTTCCGTAACGAAGGTGTATCGACCCGTCATAACCCGGAATTCACCATGATTGAATTCTATCAGGCTTATGCAGACTACAAAGATTTGATGGAACTGACCGAGCAGATGCTGGAGAAACTGGCCATCGACATCTTGGGTTCGACCGATGTGCCGTATGGCGATGAAGTGTATAGCTTCAAAGGTCCGTTCAAGAAAATCTCGATGTTTGATGCGATTCTTGAGCACAACCCGCAATTCACCCCTGAAAACGTGAATGACCGTGAATTTCTGGCCAACTTCGTACAAAACGAATTGAAAGAGCAGGTAAAACCAGGATTTGGTTTAGGCAAGCTGCAAACCATCGTGTTTGAAGAAACAGTTGAAACTCAACTGCGTCAGCCAACCTTCATTACTGAATACCCAGCAGAAACCTCACCGCTGGCTCGCCGTAATGATGAAAACCCGCACATCACTGACCGTTTTGAATTCTTCATTGGTGGTCGTGAGCTGGCAAACGGCTTCTCAGAGTTAAATGATCCAATTGATCAGGCGGAGCGTTTCCAGGCACAGGTAGCTGAGAAAGATGCTGGTGATGATGAAGCGATGCACTATGATGCAGACTTCGTTGAAGCACTGGAATATGGCTTGCCACCTACAGCAGGTGAAGGGATCGGGATTGACCGTCTGGTGATGTTGTTCGCCAATGCACCAAGTATCCGTGATGTGATTTTGTTCCCGCATATGCGTCACAAGAACTAAAATCTGCTACATCAAATAACCCGCGAATCTCGCGGGTTATTTTTTTGTTTGAGTATCATCAAGCTATACGTAAAGCACAGATCAGAAGAATCGCTTAGATTAAACTGGTCTGAATACGCACTTTCATGTTCAGGCTTTGCTGCACAATAAACGATTTCATCCACTGCACCTGTTCACCCATTGGATTGGTTTTGACTGCGGTGTCGAGGAAGGCCAGTTCCGGACGCTGGAATAGTTGCTGTTCAATGGCCTGTTCCAGCTGGCTTGAGGTGGAGGCCAGTGGCATGCTGACCAGATAAAAGGCTTTTGGATAGTTATAAAAGGCATACATCAGGTTAAAGGCTTTCTGGTCACCTTTTAAATTGCCGGCACCAATTTCATAACCGCGATCCTGATTACTGTGGGTCAGGCCAATCAAAAACTCGATGTTATGGTCCGAAAGTCGTAGACCAAATTGCAGCCCGATCTGATCGGCACTGAACTCGTGCTGGACAAAGGTATTTAGTGCAGAACCATCTTCATCAAACGCTTCTTGCAACACCAGCATGTGCTGCTGATGCTGATACAGAAAGCCGGCAAGCTGCGCCTGTTCCAGCTGGGCTTTTAAGGTGGCTAAATCGTAATGACTATAAGGCATGGGAGCAATCAGAAAAAATTAAAATTTGTTTTATTTTAGGTGTTTCACTTGGAAAATGAAGCGATCTATTAGAGCTTTTAACAATAACTCAATAGATAGAGGTGAGCATAAAAACGGCGACTGGAAAATAGTGATCAGGCTAAAAATAAGCGATGCTGTGCAGGGTATGAGTAAACTTTGATAGCAATATCAGTAATCCTGTATATGACGTTTTTGCATATTAATATAATAAAACAAGCAATAGTACAGATAACTAAATCTCTATAATGAATATAAATTTTATAAAGTGTAATAAGTACACGTTGATTTAAGCTGGTGTTGTCCATGTCATTAAATGAGGAAAGACTTACTCATCTGAAACAGCTTGAAGCTGAGAGTATTCATATCATCCGTGAAGTTGCTGCCGAGTTTGAAAATCCGGTTATGCTGTACTCGATTGGTAAAGATTCTGCGGTGATGCTGCATCTTGCCTTGAAAGCCTTCTATCCTGCAAAACTTCCATTCCCTCTGTTACATGTTGATACAGGCTGGAAATTCAAAGATATGATTGAATTCCGCGACAACATGGCCAAAAAACATGGTTTTGATCTGATTGTGCATCAGAACCAGGAAGGCCGTGACGCCGGAATCAATCCATTTGATCATGGTAGCTCGAAATACACCGACATCATGAAAACCCAGGGGCTGAAACAGGCGCTGGATAAATACGGTTTTGATGCTGCATTTGGTGGTGCGCGCCGTGACGAAGAAAAATCACGTGCCAAAGAACGTGTCTATTCTTTCCGTGATTCCAAACACCGTTGGGACCCGAAAAACCAGCGTCCAGAACTGTGGAACCTTTATAACGGTAAGGTCAACAAAGGCGAAAGCATTCGTGTATTTCCATTGTCGAACTGGACCGAGCTGGACATCTGGCAATATATTTATCTCGAGCAGATTCCAATTGTTCCGTTGTACTTTGCTGCTGAACGTCCAGTGGTAGAACGTAGCGGCACACTCATTATGGTTGATGATGAGCGTATGCGTTTACATGAAGGCGAAGTACCACAAATGAAATCGGTACGTTTCCGTACACTTGGCTGTTACCCACTGACCGGTGCAGTTGAGTCAGGCGCAGATACCTTGCCTGAAATTATTCAGGAAATGTTGCTGGCCACCAGCTCGGAACGTCAGGGTCGTATGATTGACCATGATGAAGCCGGCTCGATGGAGAAGAAGAAGCAAGAGGGCTACTTCTAATTTCTCCCCACCTCTCTTTAGACAAGAGAGGAAATTCCCTCTTGGTAAAAGGGGAATACAGGGAGATTAAACCGGTTTCTAAAGAATTTGTGGAGTTTGAGCAATGTCTCATCAATCAGAACTCATTAGCCAAGATATTTTGGCCTATTTAAAACAGCACGAAAATAAAGACTTATTGCGTTTCCTGACCTGCGGTAACGTCGATGATGGTAAATCGACCTTAATTGGTCGTCTGCTTTATGATTCAAAACTGATTTATGAAGATCAGTTGCAAGCGGTAACCCGTGACTCGAAAAAAGTCGGGACGACAGGGGATGCACCTGACCTAGCTTTACTGGTCGATGGCCTGCAGGCAGAACGTGAGCAGGGTATTACCATTGATGTGGCGTATCGCTATTTCTCGACTGAAAAGCGTAAGTTCATCATTGCCGATACCCCGGGACATGAACAATATACCCGTAACATGGCCACTGGTGCATCAACTGCGGATCTGGCGATTATTTTAATTGATGCACGTTATGGCGTGCAGACCCAAACCCGTCGTCATACCTTTATTGCCAGCCTGCTGGGTATTAAGAACATTATTGTTGCCATCAACAAAATGGACCTGGTGGAATTCTCTGAAGCGCGCTTCAATGAAATTCAGGCGCAATATAACGAGTTCGTGAACCAGCTTGGTGACCGTAAACCGGCCAATATCATTTTCACGCCAATTTCTGCCCTGAATGGCGATAACGTGGTGAACAAGTCGGCCAATACTCCGTGGTACAGCGGCGAAACTTTGATGGAAACGCTGGAAAACGTGGAAATTAGCCGGACTTCAGGTAAAAACGAATTCCGCTTCCCGGTGCAATATGTCAACCGTCCAAACCTCGACTTCCGTGGTTTTGCTGGCACCATTGCTTCGGGCGACATCCGTGTGGGTGATGAAATTGTCGCTTTACCATCAGGCAAACGTTCTACCGTCAAAGACATTGTAACTTTTGATGGCAATTTGGAACGTGCTTTTGTCGGTCAGGCGGTTACCCTTACCCTGAATGACGAAATTGATATTTCACGCGGTAACCTGCTGGTCAAAGCGGGCGATCAACCGGAAATTTCACGTTCTGCACGCGCAACTGTGGTGTGGATGAATGATCAGCCACTGGTCAAAGGCAAGCTGTACAACATTAAGCTCGGTACACAAACTGTTCCTGCCAAAATTGCTGAAATTAACTATCGTGTAAACGTGAATACGCTGGAAAAAACCCAGGTAGAGCAGCTGGAACTGAACGCGATTGCTGATGTTCAGATCGAGTTTGATGCGCCAGTGGTATTTGACCGTTATCAGGACAGCCGTTATACCGGCTCGTTTATTTTCATTGACCGTTTAAGCAACGTGACCGTTGGTGCGGGCATGGTGGAAGCAGCGGTAGAATGGACTGCGCATGATGAACCTGTGACTGCGGAAGACCGTGCTGCCCGTTTAGGTCAAAAACCTGCTGCGGTGACTGTAACAGCACAAGCACTGGAAAATGCACAAGCGCTGGAAAGTCTGTTGATTCAGCAAGGTGTAGTTGCAATTGCAAA
This sequence comes from Acinetobacter sp. YH12112, assembly GCF_013418945.1. Classification (NCBI taxonomy): domain Bacteria; kingdom Pseudomonadati; phylum Pseudomonadota; class Gammaproteobacteria; order Moraxellales; family Moraxellaceae; genus Acinetobacter; species Acinetobacter sp. YH12112. The sequence continues at coordinate 143,324 of NZ_VPBA01000001.1, forward strand.
AGCGGGTCTGAATGCTGCTCAAGTGGCATTACTTCGTGAAACTGGTGTTGTGGTGGTCACCGATGTTGCTGAAGGCACTGACGTAAGCTATGGCACCGAAGCCGTTGAAGAACTGGCTGAGAAAATTGTGGAGCTGGTTCGTCTATAAGACTGGACTGGTTTAAAAACCCGTCTGATTGGCGGGTTTTTTATTGCCTAAATTTTGATTGCATGAGAATCATTCGATTGGTCAAAATGTGATCTTTCAATTTACCGGTCAATTAATACAATGCTCCCTAGATTTAGGGGATATATGAAAAAATTAATTTTGCTGGCTGGCTTGTGTGTGGCTTTTGGAGCTGAAGCTAAACAGAGTAGCCAAAGCGTTGACGCAATCAAGCAGAAAATAATCCAGCAGTCGATTGAGAATTATCCGGGAAATTGTCCGTGTCCTTACAATACTGCAAGTAATGGTAGTCGTTGTGGTAAGCGTAGTGTTTATAATCGTGTAGGCGGATATGCGCCGCTATGTTATCCGGAAGATGTGAGTGATCGAATGGTAAAGGAATATAAAGGGCGTAGTTAATTAAAGGCTCCGTATTTTAACCCGGATCCTGCTTAAGCCGATGATTCCTTAATTTGAATTGTTGGCTTATTTTGATGGGTTAATTGATATGCACATAGTGAGGCGTAAATTCCACTCAGAAATCCATGAAGACTACGTGCTTTACTCGTCACTAAATTGTATTGCCCCTTCAATAAACTGAATAATGTTTCTATCTTATTGCGTTGTCTTAGGTGATATTCATCTGATGCACAGAGTTGAATAGCCCGCATATTCTTTCGATGATAAGTAATCAAATCAATACCTTGATCTTTCAATCTGATTTTTAATTCTTGGCTGATGTAACCTCGATCCCCGTAAAGTTTTGCTTCTATACCAGCAACCAATTGCTCAACCATTTTTATGTCAGCAACATGTCCATTCGATAAAGCAGAACAGGCAATTTCACCAAATTGATTCATCGCAATATGTAATTTACAGCCATAAAACCAGCCCATTGAGCTTCTACCACGTGATGCAATTTGGACTAATGATTTATGACGCTGAATAC